>CAZPAA010000028.1:0-12661 GCA_964584425.1 uncultured Gammaproteobacteria bacterium
TGGTTGGTTTTGCTCCCGTATATTTCTGTTTTCCGGATTATAAAAACGGAAAAAGACAAAAAAGAATTGTTCAAAGCGGGTATCAGCGGCAATCCTAAATTTTTCCTCGGCACAGACAGTGCGCCGCATCCTCGCGGCAACAAAGAAAGCGCCTGCTGCGCTGCAGGAATTTTTACCGCGCATGCGGCGATTGAGCTTTACGCGGAAGTATTTGAAAAGGCGGGGGCGCTCGATAAACTCGAAGCTTTTAGCAGCTTTTTTGGCGCAGATTTTTATGGACTGCCACGTAATGAAAAACAAATTACCTTGCAAAAATCACCCTGGCAAGTGCCGGGGAGTATTCCATTTCAAAATACGCAATTGATACCATTTCGCGCGGGGGAAATGTTAGATTGGAAGTTGATTGTTTAGCGCCCTCATCTTTTTCACGCTGATCCCTTAATAACCCTCCAAGTCTTGATGGCCCAGCGCCCATATCAGGTTCATATATTATTATAAAAGTTATTACGCTAACGCTTTTTATGGGTGTCTTTAATTTTTGTTTTTTATTTTTAATACTGACACTTTTTATGGGTGTCTTATTTTTTATGATCGGAAAAATTTATAGAATATCGGGGGCCATGATATTCTTGTTCTAGTTCTTGTTGTTCTTGTTTTATTTTTTCATCCTGCAGTTCTTTCTTTTCTAGTTCTTGTTGTTCTTGTTGTTCTTGTTGTTCTTGTTGTTCTTGTTTTATTTTTTCATCCTGCAGTTCTTTCTTTTCTGGTTTTTGTTGTTCTTGTTTTATTTTTTCATCCTGCAGTTCTTTCTTTTCTGGTTTTTGTTGTTTTGCATGGTTAAGGTTGTCTTGTTTAAGCCGTTGCGCTTGCCAAAATTTTTCTATTTCTCCTCCTCCTGTGTGCAAACATAATGAAAAACGAGTATCAACTTCTTCTTTATTATTTGTTGAAGCTCTTCTAGCAGCTACTTTTCGCTCACGCAACGACCTAAGCATAGGCTCATCTATATTGATCAAGTTTGCATTAAGGTTGATAAACTGAATAACGCCTTCTAAGATGGCTGCTTCAACTGTTTTTGAAGTATCGTGGTAAAGCCAAAAAGACAATGCCTTAAATTCATCTCTAAAATTCAAGTCTAAATGTGCGTTTATCGCACATAAAATCCAATCCTCACGAAACGAGTATTGCAGCTCTGAATCTATACAGCTAATGATAAAAAGAGTACTACTGTCATATTTGTTTTCTGTAACTGTGACGGATATAGGTTTAATTTCTGTCACCTTTGATGACCCAACACCCATAAAGCCTCTTTTTATTGTTGAGCAGTTATTAGACTAACGGTTTTTTAAAAAGTAAGTCAACCTAGTTTTCCTTTAAGGTTTCTATTAATTGTCTGTTTTAATTAATATTAAAATCATTTAGTGCCCCTTTATTATTACCATTAATAGAGCTGAAGCCAGTTTCTGCAGTATTGCTGTTGTTTATTTGCGCACCTTTTCCTGCGCCAATTACGCCTCTACTATATGCACCCAAGAAATTGAGATTAAATTTTGGGATAGAAAAACTCCAGCTACGTGATTCCTCATAAAGACTCGATTTATCTACATGACCCATTTTGGACCACAAAGTTTTCCAAGTGGAAACCTCAGTACTGAGGAGCTCACTCCCGTATTGGTTTCTAATTTCTTGGGTTCCTTCCTTTTCTTTTAAGAATGAAATCAAAGTGTCAACCACACTACCATGCTCATCAGGATGTATGGCTTTAAGATCAATGATCAAAGTTTGAGAATCCAGATAATCAGATTTAGCAACTCCTATAGGCAATTTTGGTAAAAGCTCCGCAAAATTCTTCTTAAAACCCTCGTCGCTCGAGGATTTCAGCGTTAAGACTTCAGCTGAAAAATACCCGGAATAATTAGGCATGATAACTCCACATTGTTAGAATGATATATACTTATTTGTTAATAAACTAACATAGAATACGACTCAAAATCAACCCTGAAATATTAAGTAAATCTTAAAACGCAGACTTACTTTGATACCGGTCAATTTGGGCGCGTGCGTAGTAGAGGATGATTAGGCCTGGGAATGAGGCAATAAATGTGCTGATAAAGAAAGGGATAAATCCATAATGGGTGACCAAATAGCCTGCCAGCGGCCCCAAGGACTCTCTGCCAACGGATGAGAGCGCCGCTAACAAGGTAAATTGGGTTGCGGTAAAACGCGGATTACACAACGACATCAGCAACGCCAAAAACGCCGCCGTACCTAAGCCGCCACAGAATTGCTCGACGACGATGGTGATGGTCATCATGGTGTAATCTTTACCTACTAGCGCCAGCACTAAGAACATTAAATTCGACACCGCCTGCAAAATCCCAAACACCATTAATGCAGTAAATAAACGCAATCGCACCATAAATAAACCCGCGGTCACCGCTCCTAAAATACTCGCGAATAAGCCGCCCATTTTTAATACGGTGCCGACATCAGTGAGGGTAAAACCTAAGTCTTTAATTAAAAATGCGGAAAACATTTTCGCAATAAACGCATCCCCAAATTTATAAAATACGATCAAGGCGAGTAACCACAAGGCCATGGGACGGCGCAAAAATTCACTTAAGGGCCGAATAAAAGCTTCCATTAAACTATGTGGCTCGCCTTTTTTATGCGCAGGTTCGCGGCTTATCAGTGTCGCGACCACACCGACCGCCATCAAACTCGCCATAAAAATATACGTATCACGCCAACCAATTTGATCAGCCATCAACATCGCAACGCCGCCTGAAACAATCAACGCCATACGATAAGCGCCGATAAAAACCGCAGCACCCAAGCCCCGCTCTTCAGGTTTTAAAATTTCTGCTCGATAAGCATCGACAGAAATATCTTGTGTTGCCGAAACAAACGCTGCAATCACCGCGACTAAGGCTAACATTCCTGCGCTAGTTAAAGGATCAAAAAATGCCATGAGTGCAATAGTGACAAGCAAAGATAATTGCGTCACCATCATCCACCCGCGTCTATGTCCTAAAAAAGGCCACACAAACCGATCAACCAGCGGCGCCCACAAAAACTTATAAATATAAGGCTGCCCAACCAGCGTAATAAACCCAATCGTCTGATAACTCGCACCACTACTCGCAAACCAAGCTTCTAACGTGCTGCCAGTTAAAGCTAACGGTAATCCAGAAGAAAAGCCGAGCAAAATCATCACCAGCATGCGACGTTCGCACAATAAAGCGATCGATGGGCGTAGGGAAATGATATTCATAGAAGACAACTGTTTGATGAATGCATTTGATTGTAGTTAAAAAAAATAAAAAAGGACAATGTGGTGAAGATACTGTCCTTTTCGTGAGGCTGCTTATTTCACTTTAACACGTTCATACACAATCAGATTGTATTCAAACAACCATTGATCTGGATTATAAAATCCTGTGGTCCTCGGCTTTCCGACTGTTGGATCGCATAAAACAATGCTAGAAGGTAATAGTCGAATTTTTGCACCTGAAGCACCTGAGGGTGAAACTGGATTAAAGTTTAGATCTCCTGAGGCTGGCAAACTCGTTTTGATATCATTTTTGCCGTGCAAGCTCAAATTTCCTTGAGGATTGGTCGCCCCATTAGCCAAACAGATCAAACCGGTTATGTTTTATTACTAAATTAATATGGCGATATAATCTGACCTATGGGGTAAAGCATATTTTATAAGACATGAGCCATTCAGAAGGAAAAACCATCTTAATCCTCGACAACATCTTTTAATAAAAACTTAGGCAACGGAATCACCCACGTTTTATTAAACAATTGTTGTTGCGCACGGTTCCACAAAATGATGCCATTGGGATAAGTTTGGATTTGTTTTAATTCTGGCGCGCGTAATTGTGATGACCATTTGACTTCTATGGGTTTGAAATGATTTTTATAAACCAGGGCAGCATCCACTTCGCCTTTATCTGCTTTAATATAAAAAGTTGGGCCTAATCGTTTGCAATGACTGATCACGATGCCTTCAACAAGTTCTGCTGCAATTGTAGGATTTTCCACCGTTTTTTGTAAAAAGCTAAAAGATAAATCTTGCTGAATATAAGCATGCGCTGCATGATAAATAAAAGGATCTTGAAAATATATTTTTTTGTTTTTTTTAGGCGCAGCGCTGCGCGTGTTTTCATTTAAAGCTTCTACAATATAAATCACATGAATATCTTGCAGGATCTGACAATAATCCGCAACCGTTTGATGATGCTCTATTGATAAATGCTTTAATAAACTATTCCATGAAATTTGTGAAGAATAGGTCGATAATATGCCTTTTAAAATTTCAAACACATGTTTTTCTGATTTTTTACATTTTAACATGTCACCGATAATCCATTCGATATAAGTACGTAATGTGCCAGCGTGAATCATGCCCTCTTTCCAAAAATCTGCAATGGCGGGCAAATATCCGCCGTGAATCATGTACTGCTGCAGCAATGTCATTAAGGGTGCATGATGTTGTTCATAGGTACTGTTTTGCTCAACCAGAGAAGCAGATTGAATCGTCTCTATCAGTGAACTCATTTCGGGATTTTTTAATAATACAAATTCCTTAAATGAAAGCGGGTAAAATATATAATCTACTTTATCTACTTTTCTCCCTCGCCGTCCTGCAAATCGTTGCATGGCCGTTCGTAAAATAAGACTATCTGATCCGGTTAATATCACAACCATATGCTCTAATAAGCCTGCATCTGCTAAATATTTAATGCCTTTATCCCAATCAGGAATATAATTAATTTCATCAATAAACAAATATTGCAATGTATTAGGCTTTGCAAACGCCTGTATCAAACGCACCAAAATATGATGTGAATCTATTAACTCTCCTGGCAAAAATAAAATATTTTCTGGCAATAGATGCGCCTGTTCTAACAGTTGCACGATATACTGCTTGATAAAAGTAGTTTTACCCACTTGACGTCCGCCGGTAATTAAATAAATACCTGGGTGCTTAAAATGCGGCTCTAAGGCTAAGGGAGAAAGATAGGTAAAAGGTAATTGCGCAATACGCACCCAATGGGGATCCCTTGCTTTAAATTCAGCCAAACTGTATTTAAATAAATTATGGAGTTGAAAATCTATAAAAGGATCCATTTATTTGCCTGTTTTTCAATGGGTTAACCCTGATATTATCAGAACAATAAATTTAGTCAATGGCCATTATCCAAATTTGGTCAATGGTCATTGACTAAATTTTAACCGTTGGGAGCAACGTGTGATTCAATAATGGGTTTATGGCTATCATTTGTATCTATCTATTAATAAAAGACAGGCAAAGATAGCGACCCGGAGCCAAATAATGCTACAATCTCCCATTTTAAAGGCAACCGAATGCAGGCAGACGAATTGGAAAAAATCATTCTTAAAGCACTTGAAGACATTAAGGCCATTGATACGGTCAGTATCGATGTCAGAACCTTAACCTCGCTGACCGATTATGTGATTGTCACCAGCGGGCGCAGTACCCGGCATGTTAAATCCATTGCCGATCATGTGGTTGAGGCAGCCAAGCAGCACGGCGTGATGCCAATAGGCGTTGAGGGCGAGCAAGGCAGCGAATGGGTTTTGGTTGATTTAGGTGATGTGATTGTTCATGCAATGCAACCCACAACGCGCGAATACTATCAACTCGAAAAGCTTTGGTCCGTCCATTAATGCAAATTCATATTCTGAGCGTTTGCCAAAAATCACCTGCTTGGGTGAATGAAGGATTTACCACATACGTTAAACGTTTACCCAAAGAAATCACCCTGACTTTAAAAGAAATCCCTACCGCCAATCGCGCAACCACTTCCATCACCCAATGTTTACAAACCGAAGCCAAACTTTTACAAAACGCGATCCCTAAAGGCGCTCACGTCATCGCCCTAGATGAGCGCGGTGCATTATGGAGTAGCGTGCAATTGTCTGAAAAAATTGCAAGCTGGCAAATGGAATATCCAACCGTTTGTTTACTCATCGGTGGGCCGGATGGATTTGCGCCCGCCTTAAATACCCACATCCATGAAACCTGGTCCCTCTCTAAACTCACTTTGCCACACGCATTGATCCGCGTTATACTTGCAGAGCAAATTTACCGTGCTTGGACCATACTTAATAAGCACCCTTATCACCGACCATGAAAAATCCATATTTAAAAAATCACCTTGCAGAAAGCCACTTATTTCGTAATCGTATTTATGTTGCCGCTGCATTTATCATTATTTTTTTAATTCTACTGGCAGTTAGATTGTATTATCTGCAAGTTCAGCAATTCACTACCTATTCGACTTTGTCCGAACAAAATCGTGTGACATTATTACCCATTACACCCAATCGCGGCTTAATTTATGATCGTAATGGCATATTGTTGGTAGAAAATGTACCGGCGTACAGCTTACATTTAATTCCGGAAAAAGTAGACAATGTTGAAGAAACGATTCAAACCCTGAGTAAAATCATTCCCATTGATGCAGACGATGAAAAAAACTTTTATCACCAATTGAAGTTTCGCCGCCGCTATGAAGGCGTTCCGCTTAAAGTGAATCTCGATGAGGAGACTGCCGCCAAATTTTCTGTGAACAGTTATCAATTCCCCGGCGTTAAAATTGTCGCAGAGTTGATCCGACATTATCCTTATTTAGATTCTTTTTCACATTCCATTGGTTATGTCGGTCGTATCAATGAACAAGAAATGACCCAGATTGATCAAAGCATTTACGCGGCATCACAATATATCGGCAAAACCGGCATTGAACAATTTTATGAAGCGGAGCTGCGCGGTGCGCCCGGCTATCAACATGCTGAAACCAATGTGCGCGGTCAATTGGTGCGTATTCTTAAAAGTGAAGCGCCGACACATGGCAATGATCTGTATTTAACCATCGATCATCAATTACAACTAGACAGTATTGCTGCCATGGAAGGTAAACGCGGCACCATCGTTGCGATTGAGCCAAAAACCGGAGAAATTCTTGCGTTTATCAGTGCGCCAGGATTTGATCCCAATTTATTTGTACAAGGCATTGGTCAGAGTATCTACCAGGAATTATTAAATTCTTGGGAACGTCCGCTGTATAATCGTGTGTTACGCGGCCAATATCCACCGGCTTCTACAATAAAGCCGATCATCGCACTCAAAGCATTGGAAATTAATGCCGTCAGCCCAAGTTATGCGATCAGCGATCCTGGATTTTATCGCTTACCCAATGTGAGCCGCCGCTACCGTGATTGGCGCAAAGAAGGTCATGGTATGGTGAATATGCATAAAGCCATTGTGGAATCCTGTGATACTTATTTTTATACCATTTCAAATCGCATGGGCATTGATCCCATCACCGATATCATGCACCAATTTGGTTTTGGCACACCGACTGGTGTTGATTTGGTGGGTGAGCTTGGGGGTGTTGTACCTGGAAAAGAATGGAAAAGAGCTTACTTGAATGAAGCCTGGTACCCTGGCGAAACGCTGATCACTTCGATCGGTCAAGGCTTCACTTTAAGCACGCCCTTGCAATTGGCACATTTAGCCTCCATCTTAGCCAATCAAGGGCAGCGCGTGCGCCCTCACTTACTCGATTATGTCCAACAACCCGATGGTGAAAAAATTCAACATACACCCATCACACTCGAGCCGATTAAAGATAAAAATCCTGAACACTGGGCATTGATTCTAGAAGCCGTGCGCGGTGTGGTAGCAGAACCACGTGGCACTGCACATCGCTTAAATCAAGCGCCGTATGCGATTGCAGGTAAAACCGGTACAGCACAAGTCTTTAGTCTTGGGCAAAATGAAAAATACAATGCCAAACTTTTAGAAGAACATTTACGCGATCATGCTTTATTTATTGGCTACGCACCCGCGGAAGACCCGCAAATTGCCTTATCCATTATTCTTGAAAATAATACCGGCGCTGCCGATGTGACAAAAAAAGTATTTGATAGTTATTTATTGAGGACAAACTCATGAGGGCACTGTTAGGATTTGGTCAAAGCCAGCATAACTCCCTGCAAAATCGCATCTTTCAGCGGCTACATCTTGATCCGGTGCTACTGGGTTTTTTAGTCGCACTGATGCTCTTGGGTCTTGTGGCACTAGCAAGTTCGGACGCGCAAGATCCCGGCCTGTTACAAAAACAATTTATTCGCATGAGTCTCGCATTATTTTTAATGGTGGTCATTGCACAAATTCCCACGCGCTACTATACCATTGCGGTACCCTGGTTATACATGATTGGGATCTTGTTACTCGTTGCGGTATTGCTTATCGGCCACACCAGTAATGGCGCGCAAAGTTGGCTCGATATCGGTTTTATTCGCTTTCAACCCTCCGAAATTATGAAGCTCGCCCTGCCGATGTTGATTGCCTATTATTTTGCTAAAAAACAATTACCCTGTAGCTTTAAAGAAGCCTGCGTTGGACTGATTCTGATTATTATTCCCTGTCTTTTAATCGCAAAACAACCCGATTTAGGCACCACCACGATGATCGCCGCCAGTGGCTTATTTGTGTTATTCCTGGCAGGATTGCGTTGGCGATACATTATCGGCGCGCTACTTGCCGCATTAGCATTGGCGCCGATTTTATGGAATGTGATGCATGAATACCAACGCGGTCGCGTTCTTGCTTTTATGAATCCAGAAAGCGACCCATTGGGTAAAGGCTATCAAATTATTCAATCCAAAATCGCAATTGGCTCAGGCGGACTTGCCGGCAAAGGCTGGATGAATGGCACCCAATCTCACTTAGAATTTTTACCCGAAGCACATACCGATTTTATTTTTGCGGTGTTGGGAGAAGAGTTTGGCCTACTCGGCGCGCTGTTAATGTTATTCCTTTATGCCTGTATTATTATGCGCGGTCTTTATATTAGTCTTAGCGCACAAGATACATTTTCACGCTTGCTTGCCGGCAGTTTGATTCTCACATTTTGTTTTTATGTATTTATCAATGTAGGCATGGTAATGGGGCTCATGCCCGTTGTCGGTGTGCCGCTACCTTTAGTTAGTTACGGAGGCACATCGATTGTGACTTTACTTGCCGGATTTGGTATCCTAATGTCTATTCATACACATCGAAAACTAGTAGCCGATTAATGAGGGAATAAAAAATGGCAATAAAAAAAGGGTTGTGGTTAGTTTTACTCTTTATTTTTAATACGGCTAATGCAGATATCAGCAACCGTCCTAATGTCCAAATATTTATTCACGAAATGGTTAAAGAACACGGCTTTTCTGAAGCTGAGCTCAACGCTTTATTTAAACAAGTCAACATCAATCAACAAATCATTGAAACCATGAATCGCCCCGCAGAGCGCACCAAAACTTGGGATGAATATAAACCCATGTTTGTGACCAATCCGCATGCCATGAACGGCGTGAAATTCTGGAAGGATAACCAAGCTGCATTTGATAAAGCACAACAAGAATACGGCGTTCCGCCTGAAATGATTATCGCGATCCTTGGGGTGGAAACACGTTATGGACAAATTACCGGTGGATTTTCTGTACTCGAAGCGTTATCTACATTAGCCTTCGATTACCCAAGACGCGCGCCCTTTTTTACCAGCGAGCTGAAACATTATTTATTGTTAGCACGTGAAGAAGGTGTCGACCCAAAAACCCTTATCGGCTCTTACGCAGGCGCCATGGGTAAACCACAATTTATGCCCAGCAGTTATCGCAGTTATGCGGTAGATTTTTCTGGCAATGGTAAACGTGATATATGGAACAATAACGTTGATGTGATCGGCAGTGTTGCCAATTATTTTAAGGCACACGGCTGGGAAGCGAATCAACCTGTAGCATATCAAGCAACGTTGAGCGGCGATGCGTATAAAACCATTCCGGTTAATGAATTAAATCCGCATATTACTATCGCCGAATTAAAAGCTAAAGGTGTGACACCCAAGGAAAAAATTAATCTTGATCCCAATCAAAAAGTGACTTTAATTGAATTGCAAACCGCAAATGGCCCTGAGTATTGGATCGGCTTAAATAATTTTTATGCGATCATGCGTTATAATCCTAGAGTCATGTACGCGATGGCTGTTTACCAATTAAGCGCAAAAATTAAAGAGCTGAGGGGCTAATGCGTCCTATTCTTATTCTATCTTTATGTGCTGTGTTAGCGGCATGTAGCAGCGCGCCGCCCAAAGGGCAATCTGGTCGTTATGCACAAGAACATGATAGCGCCCCAGAAAAACCTGTCGATGTTAGCCATGTACCCGATGCGATCCCCAAGCATGAACCTAAAAGCAAATACGGCAATATGGATTCTTATAAAGTGTTTGGTAAAACTTATTACACCAAAGATTCCAGCCAGGGTTATGTCGCGCACGGCAAAGCGTCTTGGTATGGCACTAAGTTTCATGGGGCACGCACATCAAGTGGTGAAACCTATGATATGTATGAAATGACTGCAGCGCATACTACACTTCCCCTACCCACTTATGCGCGCGTGACCAATACTGCGAATGGCAAAAGCGTGGTCGTAAAAATCAACGACCGTGGCCCATTTCACAGTGAGCGGATCATTGATTTGTCTTATGCCGCAGCAGCAAGAATTGGGATTTTAAATCAAGGCGTTGGACACGTGAAAGTGGAAGCGATTGATCCCGCAACACATAAAAGTGCGCCTATTCCAACCATGGCCGCAGCAAAACAACAACCTAAACCCCAAACGCCACCAACATCCCATTCCGCAGAACAATATTATTTACAACTCGCTGCATTTGGTGAAAAAACCTCCGCCGAAAAAATGGTGAAACAACTCGAAAATATCATTCAACAACCTATGCAAATCAGCCAAAAAAATCCCTCTGATTTTTACCGCGTGCAAGTGGGTCCCTTCCAAGATAAAAACGATGCGCAAGCGTATGTCTCACAGCTTGCCAGTGTTGTCCCTGAAAAACCGGTGATTGTGACGCGGTAAAATCGCAAAATTCAAAACACATCTATGGAGAAATCATTTTGATTTGTGGATAGTAATTTTTAAATCGATTCGTGTCTCTGGTTAATAACTTGAGTGAAGCGACCATGGCATGCGCACCGATTAAAAAATCAGGTAGCGGTAACGTACGCGCACCACCTGCTTTGCGGTATTTTAGAAATGCCTTACCTGCTAAAAAAGCCGCTTCCCACGGTAATGATAAACGGGTAAATACATTCGCAGGTAAAGCGTGTTCAAGCTCCTCTATCTTTTGATATCCAATTGAAACTTCAGCGTAAATAATAGGATTAATGAATAATTGTTCTTCATCTGCATATTGGGCTAACATTTCTGCTGACCAATCAAACCATGTCGGATCTTCTGTCATAATGTCGAGCAGAATACAAGAGTCGACTAACACGCCCAGTGTCATTCTTCACCCCGAGTAAAGGCTAGAATTTCATCTGTCGTCATTTTAACGCTGGCACTGTTACGTAAGTTTGCAACTATACTCTGCCCGCGATTTCTAGGTTTTGTTTTCGCAACTTGTAAATAGACCTTACCCTTTTCCTCAATAAAATTAATTTCAGAATAAGGCAAAAATCCATACTTTTCTCGGATGGCTTCTGGAATGGTGACTTGGCCTTTTTGTGTGATACGCATACCTGCCCTTATAGTATTACTATTACAATAATGGTAATACTATTACCATGAGATGTCAAACGGGTTGAGTGCTTTAACTTAGGGAGTTGAGCGTTGTAATTTCTGCTTCGCTCATGCCGGTGATCTG
Source organism: uncultured Gammaproteobacteria bacterium (assembly GCA_964584425.1). Classification (GTDB taxonomy): domain Bacteria; phylum Pseudomonadota; class Gammaproteobacteria; order JABCZS01; family JABCZS01; genus JABCZS01. Next base: position 11,745 of record CAZPAA010000028.1, read on the forward strand.
TGTGATCTGATCCATAGGTAAGCGCGCATTTAACATGCGTTTAACTAATTCAGCGCGCTCCTCCATTTTGCCCTCTGCTTTGCCCTCTGCTTTGCCTTCTGCTTTGCCTTCTTTAAAAGCGCCTGAGCGAATGGTTTTTTCTACGCTGATGGTATCCCAATACTTGTTGTACCACAGCATTTCACCTTCACTAAAGGTCGCTTCCTCCAATAATTCCACCGCTTGTTCAATTTCTGGAACGGCGAGTAAATCAGGTGATACCGTTTTGGTTTTATCATTAATCTCACGCATAAACCGCAGCCATAAAATACGTAACATTTTATCTTCTTTTGACACCACAGGAAATTTGGGTAATTCGATAAACACCAACTCTAAATCTTTAATGGTTTCAGGCAGCGGTTTTTTAACATTCACTAATTGATAATGGTGATACCAATGCGCTGGATCAGGATCAAATTCTGTATTAATCAAGCCCAGGCCATAAACCGGCTGGAGCATATCATAATCCTCGCCTTTTTCTAATTGCTGAACATACGCCGTGCCTGCTTCAAATAGCAATCGTTGTTTGAAATGATCGACCCAGTTAATTTGCATTTCCACGATGAAAGTTCGACCTTTCGCATCTTTACAACGCACATCGGCGATGGTGGACTTCATTGTTGGGATCCGTGGCACTTGTTCGGGCGAAACACAGACGAGCTCCACAATCAAACCATCATCCGGTAAGGGCAATAGCGCATTCAAAAAGCTTTTTAATAGCGCAGGGTGATCGTGAAAAACCCGTTTAAATACAATATCCGCTTTAGGATCTAAATAACGGCCCATGTCTTGCCCTTTGATTGGTTTTTGATGTGTCATTGTGAGAGGACTTACGCAAAACCATTTGTAGGGACGCAACATGTTGCGTCCCAGAAATG
>CAZPAA010000029.1:0-12645 GCA_964584425.1 uncultured Gammaproteobacteria bacterium
CCCACGTGGTTCACGCACCGCGGGCCAGCTTGGTCCGCTTGACCATCGTGAGCTTAAATTCACATGAATTAACAGCAGCAGTTAATGCAATATGAGAATCTAACTTTATGACTCGACCTTGTTCCATCAATGCTACGGCTTGCAAAGCTTGATTCATCTCACCTTGTTTTAAAATACATTTAAATACCTCGTATATGCTAATAACTGGCACGATCAGGTTATCAACATCCTGAATCGGTTTTGCAAAATATTTAGCATTTGAACCATCAACAAAGTACTCTATCCATCCTGAAGAATCTACTACATTCATGTTCTATCCTGTTCACGTTCTATCTCTAAGGACATCCCTTTTAAAAAACCTCTAGCTGCTTTCATTTTTTTTACTGGAATAAATTCAATGCGATCATCAAGCGCTATCACTTGAATTTTTTGTCCCGGCTGAATATTTAGCATCAAACGCACTTGTTTGGGTATAACCACCTGAAATTTAGGTGATACAGTTACCGTTTGCATTGGCTCCCCCCATCGATCGTAAATTGGTATTACGATTTATTATATAGCATTTTTATCTAATTCGCTGTATTATTAGGAATTATTTAATTTAGGGGGTGTGTATGCGACCCATCATCATGACGCTTATGTTAAGCCTATTTGCCCTACCCGCGATGGCGTATATCGACCCAGGTTCAGGTAGTGCGATTTTGTCGGCGATTGCGGGTTTTTTAGTTGCAATTGTGATGGTGATTAAGGGTTATTGGTATAAAATCAAATCTTTTTTCGTCAAACCTAAGCATAAAGATCCAGAACCGACTGAATAATGCATGCATCCGTATCCCAGCAAAATTGTGATGTTTTTTTCCTCGGCGCCGGGCGACCTGCCTTCGGCGATAAACCTGCAGCACTGAAAGAAATAGGCGTACATTCTCGCGCCTTAGATTGGCAGTTACATAGCTTATCCGCATTACCCCAAGCGAAAATTCATTTTCTCGGCGGTTACCATATTGAAGAAGTGATTGCGGCGTATCCGCAACTCCATTACATCGTTGTGCCGCGCTGGCAAGAAAATTCTGTGTTACATACGTTATTCCAAGCGCCTTGGCGTTTAGCTACGACGATAGTCTCCTATGCGGATACGGTATTTCGTCCGGAAATTATGGCGAAAGTGTATGAACAAACGGCGGATGTTGTGTGGGTTTATGATAGTCAATGGCGCGATCGTTTTGAGCAACGAAAAATCAGCGATATCAATAATGCCGAAGTCATCGCAATCAATAATCAACAGATGGAATTTACTGGCCTGATTAAATTTTCGCCACAAGTGAGCGAATATATCAGCACTTTGCATGAAGAAGACATTGGACGCAATTTAATTGATCTATTGCACTATTTAAGTGCTAAAAATTTTAGCATTGCAACGATTGATGCGAGGGGGAATTGGAGCGAATTCAATTCACCGCTGGATATTGCACATTTTGTGTTAGGCACAAAAGCAGAAACACTCGCAAGATTAGCACCGCGCGTGAAAAAATCTAAAATCGGACAACAAGTTTGTTTTACGGTTGCGAATTGGCAGCAAGAATCAGCTGCGATAGTTGAAACGGTGATGCACACATTTCCACGCACACGCATTATCGTGCGCAGCAGCGCGAAAACGGAGGATAATTGGCTTGCCTCCAATGCAGGCGGATATACCAGCGTGCTCGATGTTGACAGTACATCAGCGCTAGGAATAAATCACGCAATCACGCAAGTGATCCAATCTTATTCAAATCAAACGGTTTATGATCAAATTTTAATTCAAGAGTTTTTATCGAACGTCCAATGCGCAGGCGTAGTATTCACCCGCGGATTAGAAACGGGTGCGCCTTATTATCGAATTAATTTTGACAATCAATCTTTTTCTACCGAATCAGTGACCGCAGGGAATAGTAATCAACTACGCACCGTATTACTTTCTCGCGCAAATGAGCGCGCAATCCAGTGTGTTGCACCAGAATTAATGCCGATTATTTCTGCAATTAAAGAACTAGAAATACTGCTTGATTATGATCGCCTAGACATTGAATTTGCGGTGGATAAAACAGGGAATGTACATATATTTCAAGTGCGCCCAATTACAGTTGATCACAGTGAATATGATTTGAATGATGCTCAAATATTTTCAGCGCAGGAAAACGGCGCTGCACATTTTAACGCCATTCAAACACCCACCCCATTTGTATTAGGCAAGCGCACCATATTAGGCGTCATGCCGGACTGGAATCCTGCAGAAATTATCGGCAAACGTCCAAGACCTCTCGCATTTAGTTTATATCGATTTTTAATCACCGATGACATATGGGCATCCGCACGCGCGCAGTTTGGTTATCGGGATATTCGCCCACATCCATTACTGGTGGCTTTATGTGGTCAACCTTATGTAGATATTCGTGCAAGTTTAAATTCATTTTTACCCGCAAATATCAGTGAAACCTTGGGAGAAAAACTGGTCAATGCGTATCTTGCAATTTTAACCGAGCAGCCGCAACTTCACGATAAATTAGAATTTTCTGTCGCATTTACCGTATGGACGCCCACTTTTAAAACGGATGCGATCAAGCGCTTAATGCCGTTAGGTATCAGTGTTGACCAGATCGATGAGCTTTCGCAAGAATTGAAAAAAATAACCTGTCATGCGTTTAAACGTTTAGAAAGAGACATCGCAAGTTTAGCATTGCTCGAAAAGCGCCGACAACTGATCCAAAATAGCGACATGGGCGCGCTAAACAAAGCCATTTTACTATTGGAAGATTGCAAAAATTTCGGCACGCTGGCTTTTGCGCATGCTGCGCGTGCAGGATTTGTTGCGATGAGTTTCTTAAACAGTTTGGTGAGTGCAACAATATTAACTGTGGATGAAAAACAAAAATTTTTAAATTCGATTAAAACCATAGCTGGGGAATTTGAAGATGACTCTTATAAAGTGTTAGAAGATAAATTAACTAGCGCAGAATTCTTGGCGCAATATGGACATTTACGTCCCGGCACTTATGACATCATGATGGATGCATACTGGGAAGATCCTGAGCGTTACTTGTTGCAAAAAAAGCAAAAGACTGTTCGCAGCGATCGACATCCGTTCGAATTTAGAGAGCATGTACAGCAAGCCATTTCGATGGTTTTAAAAGAACTCGATCCCGATTTAAAATTCGTTGATTTTATTGAATATTTAAAATCCGCAATCAAAGCCCGAGAATGGGTAAAATTTAAGTTCACTCGAAATTTAAGTGTGGCCTTAGATCATATTATTTTGTGGGGGCAAGAAAATGGATTTTCTCGTGAGCTGTTATCTTATTTACAATGGGAAGATTTAAAGCAAAGGAATGAGGGTATCCTAGATGACGCTGCAATAGATGCGCTGATCAAACATCGTAAAAAATCCGTGCAATTAACCCAAATGATAGAATTGCCACAGCTTATTTTAACTGCACAAGATTTTTATTGCTTTGAGCGAATGTCAGCAGAACCCAATTTTATTACGCGCAAAAGTGTGAGCGCACCGGTTGTGAAGGAATTTGATGATCTATCTCAACTTCAAGGGGCAATCGTGCTGATTTCACAAGCAGATCCTGGCTATGATTGGTTATTTTCGCATGGTATTGCAGGGCTTATCACCCAATACGGCGGCGCAAATTCCCATATGGCGATCCGTGCTGCTGAAATGTCGCTGCCAGCCGCCATTGGCGTTGGCGAAAAATTATATGAAGAATTATCTAAAGCGCACGCTATCCATTTAGATTGTGCGCTGCAATTTGTCCGAGGTGTATCATGAAAAAAATTGGTTTAACTCAACGTGTGACGATGATTGAAAAATATAATGAACGACGTGATAGTTTAGATCAACGCTGGTGGCAGCTGGTTGAGGCGCTAGGCTTTATACCGGTGCCGCTTGCGAATTTATCAGGTGTGCAAGCAGCCCAATATGCAAAAGCACTCGATTTATCGGCGATTATTCTTACCGGCGGTGATGCAGATTCCGCACGTGATGAGTTTGAATTCGCGCTGCTCTCATGGGCAATCCCACAACGCTTACCCATCGTTGGCATTTGTCGCGGCATGCAAGTGATTAATCATTATTTGGATGGTAGCTTAGTTTCAATTTCAGGACACGCGGCAGTTTCACATCGCATTGAATTTTATGGGCAGTGGAAAAATTTACGTGCGCGCGATGTGAATAGTTATCATAATTTTGGAATTTATCCTGATAATTTAGCGAAAAATCTCGAAGCCACCGCGATGCACAAAGATGGCACGATTGAAGCATTTACCCATACGACAGAAAAAATTTCCGGCATCATGTGGCATCCTGAAAGAGAGCATCCTTTGATCAAAGCCGACGTCACATTACTAAAAGGTTTATTAACATGACACGTGCCATTATTTTAGCTGCAGGGCAGGGTACACGCTTGAGACCCTTGACCGATGATCGTCCCAAATGTTTAGTGCCCTTTTTAGGCAAGCCGTTATTGGATTGGCAGATCGACACTTTACAATCTTGTGGCGTGAATGATATTCACATGGTGTGCGGCTATCGTGCAGATCAAATTATCAAGCGGGGTTTACCTTATACGGTGAACGATCGCTATGATAAAAATAACATGGTCGAGAGTTTATTTTACGCACAAGATTATTTTATAGGTGAAGGTGATTTGCTGCTTGCTTATGGGGATATTATTTACCAAGAGAATAATTTGCGTGCACTGTTGGCCTCAAAAGATGAAATAGCCATCATGTGCGATCAAAATTGGCATGCGTTTTGGTCGCTACGTTTTGCAGATCCGCTACTGGATGCTGAAACATTAAAATTAGATCCATCAGGCCTTGTCACTGAACTTGGTAAAAAACCACGCACCATTGAAGAAATACAAGGTCAATACACTGGATTAATTAAAATCCACGCCGATCGCATAAAAGCGTTTATGGATTTTTATCAAAAAATGGATCGCAATGCATTATATGAGGGTAAAGATTTCTCCAATATGTATATGACCAGTTTTCTGCAAGCGTTGATCGACAGCGGTTGGAAAATGCGCGCGGTCATGGTTGAAAATGGCTGGTTAGAAGTAGATTCAGTTGAAGATTTAAACACCTACGAGCAACTTGCAAAAACAGGTCAATTATTACCATTTTTTAAGATAAATTAAAATAATGGAATAGCCCCGTCATTGCGAGGGAGCCTCGTCATTGCGAGGGAGCCTCGTCATTGCGAGGGAGCCTCGTCATTGCGAGCGCAGCGCGGCAATCCAGGTGAGATCTTTAATTACAAGCTTTTGCTTGATGAAAAAAATTTTGCCTGGATTGCCGCGCTACGCTCGCAATGACGGAGTTTAGTTGCATTTTCATTGGGTGATTTATGGATACTTGTGGAGTTACAATTAATGAAAATTTTTCGCCAAATACTGGATATCTCAACGCTGGTGCAATTACCTAGACACGAGCGCCGCATTATTTTTTATTCAGAAGGACGCGCATATTGGCCACATCTTGAAGGGGTGCTGCGTGCATTTTTAGAGCAAAGCAATACGCCCGTGTGTTACATTTCATCAGGTCAAGATGATCCTGCTTTTTTATTTCAACATCCAAGGCTACGCACATTTCACCTGGATGAAAGTTTTATTCGCAATTGGTTTTTTGAGAATGTGGATACGGATGTACTGGTGATGACCATGCCAGATTTAGATTGCTATCAAGTTAAACGATCAAAATATCCCGTGCATTATGTTTATATCCATCATGCGCTGGTCAGCTGCCATCGTGTTTATCGGCCACATGCATTTGATCATTTCGATACGATTTTTTGCGCAGGTCCACATCATGTTAAAGAACTGCGTGCACTAGAAGCACTTTATCAATCCAAAGAAAAACGTTTAGTCGAACACGGTTATGGGCGCTTGGATGCAATTCTGTCAAGGCGAAAACAACGTGAAGCTAATCAAATTCCACATATTTTAATTGCGCCCAGTTGGGGAGAACAGGGCTTGATTGAAACAATCGGTGATGAAGTCGTGCGCATATTACTAAAACATCAATACCAAGTCACTTTGCGCCCACATCCACAAACAGTCAAGTTTGCAAAGCAGCAGTTATCGCAAATTGTAAATGCACATCAACATAACCCTTTATTTGAATTAGAAACGAATGTCGCAAGCCAGGATTCACTCCATCAATCCGATCTGATGATAAGCGACTGGTCGGGCGCGGCCTTAGATTATGCCTTTGGCTTAGAAAAACCCGTATTATTTATCGATATACCAAAGAAAACTAATAACCCGGATTATCACTTGATAAATTTAATTCCATTTGAAGAAAGTATCCGTGAACACATTGGCCAAATTTTACCACTTGATCAAATCAATGCATTACCCACCTACATAGAAGCATTAATAAAAAATAATGATTGGCAAGTAGCGCTTTCGCAATTACGTGAGACTCATACTTTTAATGTGGGCCACAGCGATACTGTAGGTGCACGTGTCTTGATGGAGTTGTTAGCATGAAAATGATATGGCCCATCAGTGTCGCGTCGATGTTTATTGCCTTTATGGTTGGGTTACAAATACCGATTGAAATTTTTCTTAATAATGCGGATGAATTTACCATATCGTTAATGGCGCTAACCTCTACTTGGTGTATTGTTTTTGTGATCATTTTTTTAGGGTATCTTGCACCTATTGTTATTCCAAGCATTAATTTTCGCGAGAGATATTTTGCATTTCTGGGCACATGGGCATTACTCATATGGTTTAATGCCTATTTTTTATTTAATTATGATGGTGCTTTTGATGGTGGTAGTTTATTGATTGATCCATTTGCTGCACGAGCCATCTTTGAGGCTATTTTTTGGTTACTAGTATTGGTCTTCGCAATTATTTTTTATAAAAAAATCAATAAATATCTCTTTCAAGCCTGTGCTGGATTATTGGTGATGGGCGTCATCGTAACCTGTTATCAAATAATTCATTATGCCATGTTCAGTGATAAAAAATTTAATGCGGAATATGTGAGCAAAGAATATATGCCAGAAGCATTTTTAACGTTTTCAACCCAAAAGAATATTATCCATATTGTTTTAGATGAACAGCCCTCTATTATTACACAAAGCATGATTGAGATGGACGTTAAAATGCGCCAAAATTTAAATGGATTTATTTTTTTCCCTAATACCGCTGCCAATTACCCAGGTACGCTGCTCGCCATCCCAGCCATGTTAACGGGGAAAACATATAGAAATAAAGGAGATATGCAGGCATTTATCAAGCAGACGTTAGAAGACAATGCATTTATCAATGCGTTGGAAAATACCAATTATACTACGCATATCTATTCATTACCCCTTTATTGTAATCGATTCAATATTGAAAATTGTATTCCACAACCGGAGTTATCCAATAATGCCATATTATTGCTAGAGTATAGTTTATTTAGGGCCGCGCCTGATTTACTAAAGCCGATTATTTATCGCCACCAGCAATGGGGTGCATTAAATAATCGTGTCAAGAATGCTGCTTATGAATATTCACAGGTTGGCTTAAATTATTTAGCATTTAAATATTTTAATGAAAATATGATCATTAAAGATGTCGCACCTACTTATAAATTATACCATTCCTGGATCACGCATGGCCCGAGAATTTTAGATAAGGATTGTTCCTTAAAGAAAAAGCCTGACTCACCCAATGATTTTATAGCGAGAGTCGATCAGGCTACCTGCGCGTTTAGTCAGGTTTTTACTTTTATAGATAGTCTAAAACAGGCAGGAATTTATGATAACACGATGATTATTATCTCTTCTGATCATGGGTCGGGGCCAACCTTAGATCAAAAAAATAATTTAATGCATAGCAATATAGCGCCCGTGGAATATTCAAAAGCATTAGCGACATTATTGATTAAACCGTTTGGTTCAAATGAGTCTTTGCAAATATCTGAGGTACCTGCTGCATTAAATGATATGCCTAATACCATCCTAGCCTTATTAGATTTACCACTCTTGCCTGATACCGGGGAAAATATTATGGAATTATCATCCAAGGAGAAGAGGGTTCGAGAGTATATTTATTATCAGCATGCAGTGAGCATGGAAAAAGGCAGTAAACTACCGCCGATTTCAATCTATCATATCGATGGCGATGTACGTGATATCCATCATTGGCAGCTCAAATGCTCAGATTTAAGAGATGTTCCATGTTAAAGAAAATAATTATTCCTGCTTTATTAATCGCATTTGTATGCGCATTGCAACTTCCCATTGAAATTTATCTCAATAATGAGAATGAATTTATTTTGCCATTAAAATCGATGATTTATACTTGGAGCGGTGCGTTTATTGTTATCTTTTTACTATTTTTCCTACCTAGTCTTGCTTTTAAAAAAAATCGCGATGGTTATTTTGCGCTTTTATCCATGCTAGCACTCTTAGTGTGGTTTAATGCACACTTTATGTTTGGGCATTATGGGGTGATGGATGGGCGTGGGTTATCGATTGCTCCAGTTTCAGTGCGCGCTATTCTGGAGATATTTGTTTGGGTGAGTTTACTTATGCTTGCTGTGGTTTTTCGCAAAAAAATCAATCCCTATCTTTTGCAGGCGAATGTGTTACTGGTGGCTTTAGTCGTTTTATTCACCGCTTATCAAGTATTTTCATTAGGTTATAAAAATACGATTATCAAAGAAGCCAAAGCAAGCGTTGAAATGCCAGAGAATTTTTTAACCTTTTCAGTTGCGCAAAATATTATTCACATTGTGCTTGATGAACATCAATCGACCGTCATGGAACATATGATCGAAACAGATCTTGCGTTTAAACAAAAATTAACCGGATTTATCTTCTTCCCAAATACCAGCGCAAATTATCGTTCAACCAATATGGCGATCCCCGCGATGCTGACCGGACAAGTTTACAAGAATGATTCGGACAAAAATACGTTTTTAACAGAAGTGTTAGAAAATAATCCAATGACGCAGGCCTTGGAAAACAAAGGTTATGATACGCAAATCTATTCCATGGGCTTTTACTGTAATAAAACTAAGCTTAAAAATTGCATTCCTCAGCCGTCATTATCACCGGATGTGAGCGCATTTTTATTGCTAGATTATAGTGTGTTTAAAGCGGCACCTGATATACTCAAACCAGCAATTTATAACGAGGAAGATTGGTTTATCAGCCGACATTTTGTTAATCCGAATTATGAGACTACTTTAGGTGGACTGAATCATCTGGCATTTGCCTATTTCAATGAACATATGAAAACTGCAGATATTCCACCGACCTATAAATTTTATCACTCGATGATCACGCACTCGCCCTCTGTATTAGGCAAAGACTGTGAGTTAAGAATCAAGCGAATCTCACGCCACGATATAGAAGGCAAAGCCGACCAAGCTGTTTGTGCATTTAATCATATTTTTACCTTTTTAGATAAGCTTAAAACCGCAGGTATTTATGATCAAACCTTGATTATTATTTCATCAGATCATGGCGCAAATTATTTATCAAAAGAACAGCAAGAAAATTTAGCCAACAACACTGTGCCTCCTCGCCATTATTCAACTGCGCTTGCGACCTTATTAATAAAACCATTTGATGCGCATGGGGAGCTGCGCATTTCTAATGCACCGATTGCGTTAAACGATATTTCCAATACGATCTTGGCTCAGTTACATTTACCTTTATTAGCGCACGGTGAAAATGCGCTAGCGATAAAAGAGAATGATACACGCACACGCGAGTTTATTTTTTACGAATTTGATAACACCTACTGGGAAGAGGCTAAACTGCCGCCCTTAACCATCTATACCATCAGCGGTGATGTGCGTGATGTACGCAATTGGAAATTGCAATGTTCTGAGAAGGAAAATGAATGCGAAAAATAAAGTACCTATTTTTTGGCTTATTTTTATGTTTTGTAAGCCATGCAAAAGCCGAACAATGTATGTTAGAGCATGCCCCGTCATTGCGAGCCGAAGGCGAAGCAATCCAGGTTCTACAAACTTTGACCCAACTACTGCCATATCCTTATACATGTAATGGCAACACGTTAACCATAACTTTACCCACACAATCACAATCTTACACTTTAACCCTACCTATCCCATTTAATTTAATCGAAGATCAATACCCCTTTCAAGGCCTCGCAAAATATTATAGCGGCAGCCGCGAAGTCACATTCAAACACTGGCAAGGTTTTAAAGGCCGATTCCTAGTATTTTTAGTCAAAGCAGAAAATGCACGTGTACAGCAAGACAAACACATCATGCACATTCAAGTCGATGCCCATCAAAATGCAACAATTAAAATATATTTAGGCCCTGCCAGTGGTGAATTCTCTAGCATAAAATATTCCTATTTATGGAATTGGCTGGCAAAAATTTGTGAAATCATCGATCAATTATTGGTGATTTTAGGCGGATTATTAGGTCATGCTTGGGGTATTGCCATTATCGCATTAGCCATTTTATTTAAACTGGTGTGCTTGCCATTACAATTATGGGTCGCAAAACTGCAAGCCAGAGTTGACACTTGTGAAGCAATATTAAAACCTAAACTCAAACAAATTAAAAGCCAATATGACGGCATCGATGCACATCATTTGATCATGGCCGAATACAAAAAACTTGGCATCACCCCTTTTCACACCATGAAACCTTTAATCGGGCCCATGATTCAATTGCCGATCCAAATTGCTATTTTTAATGTATTAGGCGAAATGCCAGCATTACAGGGCGCATCATTTTTGTGGATAAACGATTTGGCATACCCAGATATATGGATACCGATATTAATGACCATTATTTCGATCATTGCAACCGTGAGGGTAGAAAAAACCCGGAAAAAATATTATTTATATTTAATGGCGATTGTTTTTTTAGTGTTATTCTATCCCTTTCCCGCGGGCATGGTCCTCTTTTGGACGATGATGAATGTATTGCATTTATTATCGTTTAATCGTTACTGAGTCCTCATTTTTTTTATTACCCTACGCGGTGGATGGTCTGTTGAACCACTCAATGGCTTAAACAATATTTGTGAAGATAAAAGCATATTTTTTGCGCTAAATCTTATACTGGAGTCGATTTGATTTGTGCGTCTGAGTCTATCAAAGTGGCTTATGTGGTCATTGCCATTGGCTTTATAAATCAAATGTTGTGTTTGTGGATGGAGTGGTTCGCCAAAACAATTTTCAGGTTTAAAAATAAGCCCGCTTGATTGCCCATCTGGTTGCCAGATACATAAACCAATACCGTTGTTTTTTACTTTGATAAAAGCAAGCAATAATTGAATACTGCCATTAGCATTAGGCTTGGTGATCTGATCGATATAATATTTAACGACAGTTTTATGTTCAAACCAATTCATTAAATAACCGCGAATTTTAAGTGGACGCGCTTGAGCATTTATAAAATCCGGATTGCGCCCATGATCAGTCATTAGAATAGCCATACGAGCGTTCCAATTTAGATTGGAAAAGCTGCTTGCTGGATATTGATTGGCAAGCGTGGTTAATAAAGCAGAAAATTGTGCCTTGGCATCCAACAGATTATCAATCATCTTTGTAATATTAATTTTAATTTCCGGATTGTTAGTATTAGAATTTTCATTTTGAAGAATCGCGGACATTTGATTCACAATATACTCATCACTCTCTTTAGATTTTTCATGTTCCTCTTTATTCAACATCATAAAATAATTAAAAATTTCAGTGTTAAATGGAAGGCACATATGAGACGGGAATGAGAGCGGCAGTAAACTTCTTCTCACCTCTTCTCTTTTATATCCCAGTGCGCTAAATGCACAGTCACCATCGTCTGCAACTGTCGTTTTTGTAAAAGTGATTTGTTGACCCTTATAAGTGACATTGAGTGCATGGCGGCGCAGTATATTGGATACAAATTGTCGTAATTCATTCTCTAGACTCTTTTGATGATTTTCAGATAAATTTTCAATGAGTGGTTGGCATTTTTCTACTAAGTTATCAATTTTATTGTTGGAGAAAATAAACAAAGCGATATTTGACCATGACACCCCATTGTTTGAATTGATTAATATATCTGCATTGAGTAATAATGTTTGGTCTTTACGCGTATCAAACGCAACTTCGAATTTTGTTGGATAATGATTATAGATGTCTCTTAAGTAAGTAACGGCAAATGTAGCAGATTGTTTTACATCACCTAATACTCGTTTACAATAAGCAATCATGGTGAAAACATGTTCATCCGTGGTGAAATTTGACATAAATTCCGCCAATTCTTCCATTTTAGATTCATATTCTTCTTGCAGCGCCTGTGTATCTTCGTCATCATCATCATCGTCGTCATCTTCGTCCGCCGAATGGATTAGCCTTTGTAATCTTGTTTGAAGGATTGAATTAATATCCTGAATAAAGTAAACGAGAGGCTTACTGAAAGGCTCTAATGTGTCTTCATTAAAAAGTTTTTGCCCAAGGAACACATACACTAAATTGAACTCATACGCCATGATGTCAGTGAATGCCTTAATTACTTCGGGTGTAAATGGATCACCGAATGAATTATCGTCTGGCCATTCGCTGGCTATCGCCATAAAGGCATCCTCGTATTGGCCATTTTTTATTAACTCATTGGCCT
>CAZPAA010000030.1:0-6976 GCA_964584425.1 uncultured Gammaproteobacteria bacterium
CTACCATTTAAATGCAAGCCATTAATCAAAACGGGTGTACCAAATGCACACGCGAGTTTTAGCGTATGTGCATCATTTAAATTCGCGCGCACTTGCGGCCAGTTGGAGCGATGCACCGCACCGGTATGTAAATCAATCGCATGGGTGCATTGCGTGACCACTTGTTCTAACAATAAATCTGCAATGCGCGCAGCCATAGAGCCGGATTTAGAACCTGGAAAAGACCGGTTTAAGTCCCGTCTATCAGGCAAGTAACGCGAGCGATAAATAAACCCAAAAATATTCACAATTGGAATCGCAATTAAGGTTCCACTTAAATGATTCAACAATTTTAATTTTAATAAACGGCGAATAATTTCAACGCCATTGAGTTCATCGCCATGAATCGCTGAAGTGATCAGTAAACTCGGCCCTGGCTTTGCCCCATTGACTACATGGATAGGCATGCTAATCGGCGTGCGGGTATAGAGTGGCGAAATCGGCAAATCAATCAGCTTGTGAGTGCCCGGAGGCACTTCCGTGTTGTTGATGTTAATAACTCGATTTTCCATGTTTTTTTTCATCATACCGATGATTGTATCGGCATAATCCTATTGACGCAAATGCTAAGACCTATATACCCAGTCATTGCAAGCGAAGCGAAGCAATCCAGGTTCCAATATTACATCATGCCCTTGAACCTGGATTGCTTCGCTTCGCTCGCAATGACGAAATTCGCAATTTCAAGTGAAGTGGGTATATACTCACACACTTTAAGCGGAACTTTGGGAGGAGCTATGAAAAAATTCTACAGCCTTTTTATTACCGGTCTACTCGCGATCCTGCCATTGGGGCTTACCATTTATATTCTTATTTGGTTGGTCACCACTTTTGAATCCTTGTTTCGGGGTCTTTTCGATCTGATTTTACCTCAAACTTGGTATATTCCGGGGATGGGTGTGCTTGGCGGCGTCGTTACTATTTTCTTTATCGGGCTTGTTTTACAATTTTTGTTTTTCCAACAATTGAAGACATGGCTTGAGAGTTTATTTGAAAAATTCCCATTAGTTGGTGATATCTACGAATCGCTCAATGGATTAATGCAATATCTCGCTGGCGGTGATAAACAAGCACCCGCAGAGCAAGTTGTCATTGTCGAAATTGATGGGATGCACTTACTTGGAATCGTCACCTGCAGTGATTTAAAAGATGCACCTAATGGAATTGCGAAAGGCGATATGGTGGGTGTTTATTTGCCTATGAGTTATCAAGTGGGTGGATATACCGTATATATTGCACGCGATCGGGTAATTCCAGTAGAAATGAGCAAAAAGGAAGCTCTACGCTGGACGCTTACTGGCGGCGTAACAAGTAATATCAAAAAGTGATCCCCCTTTGCAAAAGGGGTGCCCGGAGGGCGGGGGATTTTAAGATCTCCGCTTTACACAAAGCTCTTTAAATCCCCCCTACCCCCCTTTTCAAAGGGGGATATTGAGACAAATATCGCTATTTATCTCTTTCTTTTGCCATATTGACAGTCAAGGTCCTGCCCATCCACTCACGGCCATTATGCGCTAACGCTGCATTAGCCGCTTGCTCTGATGAGAAAGTGACAAAACCAAAACCACGAGAACGCCCAGTTGCACGATCACTGATCACAATGCTGTCATCAATATCGCCATACTGTTGGAATTCTTCAGCCAACATTTCGCTAGTCACCTTGTAAGGTAGACCGCCAACATAAATTTTCTTCATTATATACCCCGTTAAAAACAAAAACTCCAGCCCTTGTCAGTGAAACTGAAAAGGGCTGACATAAGCCCCCGATTCTACCCTAGTTGTTTTATAAGTTGCAAGGGGATTTTGTGTGAAGAAACAAAAGGCATTGTTGCATCAATGTTGATCTTCGTAGGGACGCAGCATGCTGCGTCCAGGTGCTGGGTTAATAACCGAACTATAAAATACCCATATTATTCTTTACGGGGGTCAATTCATTTATAGAGTCAAACTTGACTCTGGGACGCAACATGTTGCGTCCCTACGAAGATCAACATTGATGCAACAATACCTTTCATAAAGGGACGAGCCCAAACCTTACTTCTTGCGAAGATAGGTATATAATAAGCCCATGAAAACTCTGATGATCACCTTGTTGCATCAATGCTGATCTTCGTAGGGACGCAGCATGCTGCGTCCAGGTGCTGGGTTAATAACCGAACTATAAAATACCCATATTATTCTTTACGGGGGTCAATTCATTTATAGAGTCAAACTTGACTCTGGGACGCAACATGTTGCGTCCCTACGAAGATCAACATTGATGCAACAATACCTTTCATAAAGGGACGAGCCCAAACCTTACTTCTTGCGAAGATAGGTATATAATAAGCCCATGAAAACTCTGATGATCACCTTTTCTGATACCATTGCGGCGATGCAGGCGCATTTAGCGCTGGTATTGGGTTTTTTGTTGTTGTTATGGGGCATTCAGCTTATTAACTTCTTATTAGGTTATCGCTTAAATATTTTAGGGATTTATCCACGACATTTATTCGGGATCCCAGGGATTTTCTGCTCCCCTTTTTTACATGCGAATTCAACGCATTTATTTTTTAATTCTATCCCCTTATTTTTTTTAGCAAGCCTCGTTCTGACCTTTGGTGAAACGATGTTTTATCAAATTAGCCTTTTTATTATTATCGCTGGAGGCGCTTTGGTTTGGCTTTTTGGTCGCAAAGGCATCCATGTGGGCGCCAGTGGCTTAATTATGGGCTATTTAGGTTTTGTATTAACACAAGCCTATTTTACCCAAAGCCCATTTGCCCTGGTTTTGGGTGCGCTGGGCATTTATTATTGCGGAGGCTTATTACTAAACCTCCTCCCACAAGAAGTCCGCACCTCTTGGGAAGGGCATGTATTCGGTTTTGCGGCGGGTGTGGCCAGCTATTTTTGGCTATCATATTGAATTTTCTAAAACATCGTATATTTTTAGTATATGTAGTTTGATATGGAACATTACTTAAGGAGCTTATCGAAATGATGACTGAAATGAAAGAAAAAGGGACTTTATTTTGCGTCGCAATGATTTTAGTATTAATTGGCGGCATTAACTGGGGATTGGTTGGATTATTAAACCTTGACTTAGTTGCTTTAATTTTAGGCAGCATGCCCATTATTCAAAAATTGGTTTATATTGTCATTGGTCTGTCCGCAGTATTTGTGATCTTCAAGAAATTTTACAAAAAATAGATGTCAGGTTAAACACGCTTACCCCGCACCAGCTGCGGGGTATGGTGCACTGGCGTAAATCTCTTCATCTATCTGGTCGAATAATGTTCTCAGTGACAAATGTGCAAATTGTAGCTTTGCGCGTAATCCATACCGGGTTAAATCTTTAATTTTCCCTGCCCCTAAACGTAATACATGGTAAGCCTGTTCAACACACCCTGCCCTGGCATGTAAACGAATTTTTAATTGTTTTACTTTTTGTTGCAAGAGTGATTCGTCGACAATATCAATATATTTGAATAAAACGACAGAAATTTGGGTATGCAAACGCTGATAAATCCGATCTTTTTCTTCTAAGGTATAACGATTCCATTCAATCACTTCGATTGCGGTACGCTTACAACCCCGGCAAATGGGATCGCCATACACACTAGAGCAGATCCCAATGCACGGAGTATCAATCAACATAGATTAACGAGAGAAAAAGTCGATGATCCGATCGCCAAAGCTATTGTTCTCCCCAGCAGTGGGATTTAATAACTTAATATCAATCATATTTTCTAAGCCACGAGATCTGATGGCTTCTACAATTTGATTGTTAATTTGCTGCATGATTACACTCACCAATTCAGCCGATGTAATACCGCCATTTGTTTTACCCACATCCGTTAAACGGATATCAGCCAATGGAATAGTCACTACCTCAGGCTGGACCTGCGGTGCACTCACATGTAACTTCGCATTTTGAATTATGAGATTATCAATGATAAAGCGTTTACTTGGATGATTTACATCTTCAGTGTGAGCGCTGATGAAAGCTTTAACATTTTCCGAAATGGTATGAATATTATTACCCGTTGCATTTTGCTCAATATTCACCTCAGGCATAGTCACTGTCAATTGGTGAATAATCAATACTGGGGTTGTGAGTGATTGAGTATCAATATTAATATCGGTATTCGGTAAGGAAAATGCGTACGGGGTCGTAAAAGCTTCGGGGTTTCCAATCATCAAATCCCTAATTTTACCCTCACCCGTTTTGTGAGAAATATTGACCTCACCCAAATGGACAGCCACTTTGGTCATATCTGAACCATGTTGTTCAATTTCACTTTTAGCTTTTGAATCTAATTTTGTGAGGTAGAACCAAATGCCTACTGCAAAAAAAACCAATAAAACGCCGATAACAATGAAAGTATTACGCATGATAAAATCCTTTTTTTCCGAGATTTAGCAATTATAGCCTAAAACATGAAACGCGAGCCTAAAAATGCGGTATCTTGTAGGTGCGCAACACCACTATGTAGCGTCGATTCAACACCAATATTGCGATAGCCCGCGTAAAGGTAGAACTCCCCAAATAACTCATACTCTAGCAACGCACTCCACGCGAGTAAATTCTGTGCATCACCAAAGGTGATCCCATCGGGCGCATAATGCAGGGTTGCGACCAGATAAAATGGCCAATTCAAGGATAAGGCTTGGGATCGAGCCATTACGCCTAGCCCCACAGCTTGCACATCATTTTTCATTTGGTGATGTTCATATTCAGCTAAATATGCGCGTATGCCATAAGAGATTTCTTTGACAAATGCATTATTAGGCTCCGTATACCAATACGCGGCAGGCGCAAAAATAGTCTCTCCTGCAGGCCTAAAAATAATATCTGGGGAAAGGGCTAGCGCACCGGATTCACCGTGATAAAAAGTGGCAAGATAACCCAAATGATAGCTCTGATTGCCTATATCAAACTGAAGGGAACGCAAGGCGTAGGCTTGGGCACAAAGGGTAATAGTTATAAAACTAAACAATATCCGTGTTAACATCTTCAATCTCCTTTTGTTTTAACTGCTTACAAATGAAGGTATAATACCACGAATAATTTAGTATGAGGAATGATTTACATGATTTACAGCATCGTGACCCTACCTGATAAACGACTACGCGTGAATACCAAGCCGATTACCGTATTTGATGATGCACTGCAAACGCTGATTGCGGATATGTTTGAGTCCATGTATGCAGCTAATGGTGTCGGGCTTGCGGCCACTCAAATTGGCCTAGACATACGCATCGCCGTCATTGACGTCGAAGGCACCAAACAGAATCAATATGTGCTGATCAATCCTGAAGTCACCATTTTAAGCGAACAAATCAAAATGCATGAAGGTTGCTTATCTGTTCCACATGTCTCTGCGGAAGTACCGCGCGCAACCCGGGTAAAGCTCAAAGCACAAGATGGCCAAGGCAAGCATTATGAGTTAGAAGCCACTGATTTATTGGCTGAATGTATACAACACGAAGTTGATCATTTGAATGGTAAGCTTTATATTGATTTGCTCTCTACTCTAAAACGCGACCGGCTACTAAAAAGAATGCAAAAGGCACGCAGTGATCGCAGCGAACGTATGTAACAGGAGAATAATCATGACAAAAATTCCAATGACGGTCCAAGGCGAAAAGCAATTGCGTAATGAGTTGAATGAACTTAAAACCGTAGCTCGCCCACAAATCATCGCAGCTATCAGTGAAGCCCGCGCGCATGGCGATTTAAAAGAAAATGCTGAATACCATGAAGCCAAAAATCAACAAAGCTTCATCGAGGGTCGCATCCAAGAAATTGAGCATAAATTATCGCATTCACAAATTGTGGATATCAGCAGCATTGAACAAGATGGAAAAATCGTGTTTGGTGTAACGGTTACTTTAATTGATGAACATGACAAAGAAGTCAAATACCAAATTGTCGGTGAAGATGAAGCCGATATCAAAAAAAATAAAATTTCTTTCGCATCTCCAGTCGCCCGCGCCCTGATTGGCAAATATGAAAATGATGAAGTTTCCGTGCAAACGCCTAAGGGTTTGGTTAATTACGAAATCGTAAAAGTCAGTTACGAGAACTAGCTACTTATTTTTCAAACCTGCTGCATGAATGGCCTCTTCAATGAGATTTATATCTTCAGGAAGATAGGGTTTAACACTAGGATCAAGCTTATTACGCCAAAACTGTCTCATTTCCTTTGCGGTGTGACTACAAAATACATTAGAAAGACTTGTTATAAGCGGAGGAATAAACTTGATGTAGTGCGGCGTTTTATGGAATGCAGATAGAAGATTAAATTCTCGCATACGACTTGCACCATAAATCATGGTAAAGCCGAAAAACGTTCCATATATTTGTGCTAATCCTGATGAATTTTTTTCCACATCAAATACACAAATACCCAGTAAATGCCATAATATGCAAGGAATAGTATTAGCCATAGGCCCCAAATCGTTCAGTGCCGGGAAGAGGTCAATTAAACCCAAAGCAAAATGATAAAACCCTTGTTGCCAATATATGTGGATCCCCGTACCTATCCATGTCAGCGGCACCACCTTCATTACATGATTAATCCAGTTTGTTATTTTTTCCTCATCACTTCTATCGAGAAATTTCCAAAGATCGATTTGCTTTTCCACTGAGGGTAATGCACTCACATCCGATATTGCAAAATCTTTATCTAGAAAATCTGCAAGTTCTGGAGAAATTTCTCCGGGCATATTCGTAGATAGTTCCTTCATGGCTTCAAATAATACCGTTACGGGAATTATATTTTCATCAACAATATTCTCCTGAGCTACTACATTCTTTTTTTTGGTGAGCTTATATAAAATTAGATTTTTAAAATCATATAAATTGATATGGGGATAGGCACATTCTCCCACAAAAAAAACCGGCGCTTGCATAGGCATCAAAGAAATACTACATAAATTTAATTCAAAGTAA
>CAZPAA010000030.1:6986-12460 GCA_964584425.1 uncultured Gammaproteobacteria bacterium
TTTTCCTCAAAGTCTGCTGGATCTTTTCTATCACTTAATGCCCGCTCGATAGCATCTTGCAATCGATTGAATCGATAATAAAGCACTCCATCCTGTTCAACTATCAGATTCGTTTTGCTCTGCTCCATTTCAATGACCTCAAGGCCATCCCCATGTAAGTATGCATTTGTTTTATTCAGTGTATTAAAAAAATTAAGTAATTTTATATACCAATCTATATCGGTTGGATCAGTTAAAGGGCGCATTATTAACCAGCTTATCCTTATTAAATTAGCAAGCTATGTTACCACAGAGCCATTCCTCACTCAATCATGGTCTATAATTAGCTGTAAAACTCATTGGAGCCACTATGAATCGTGCAGGATTGACCATAACCGCTGTATGCTGCCTTTTTTCCCCGGTTTTAGCAGCTGACACCCTAGTCTGTATTTCCGGCAATAATGGCTTTACGCATTGTGACCTGCCCTATCGCGCTAATTCCAGTTCAGTGAGCCTCTCTAGCGTGGTTTCAGGCAACTGCGACCTTGCCGACTCCTGGGGGGTTGATACGACTGGCGTATGGGTGAATAACGGCTGTGGCGGTTCTTTTGATTACACTTTCGGCGGGCAAGGTTATTATGATGAAGAATGGCATACTTATCCAGAAGCAGGCCTGTATCGTGGACCCGGTTACGAGTATAGCCCCGGGGGCATCGTTTTTTTCAATTATGGCGGACATTATCACCACGACGGCGCGTATTATCATGGCTACCATCATGGCGGCTATTATCACAATACGGGCTACCATGGAGGTTATCAGAACAGTGGTTATTTCAACTCTGGATATCACGAAGGTACTTATCACGGTGGTAGTTTCTCCTATCATAATAACGAACAACAATAAGGTAAATCATGACACTAAATCGCAAGATAGTTTTATTATTAGCAAGCTTATTTATTACGCCCTTGTTGATGGGTTTTAGCAATCCTCACAAGCTTAATGATTCCAAAATGAGTGCATTTGATTCAAGTGATGTATACAGCGCTGATTTGCCCACAGCCCCACTATCAACGGTCATGGTCTATGTACCCTTCGCCGAAAATGAAGAAATTTTTGAGATTGAAGAATATTTTGATGAGGACTATGTACGCGTCGAGTTTGATACGGATCATCAATATGAAAATTCCGCTAATTTTAATATCGTCCCTAAGCGCAGTAAATTTGCAAGCTTCAATCGACAAGCTGCAAAAGTTGTGCAGAAGCATTATGCGCATCATCCTGAAATGATAGTCACGCAAGTTTATCACGTGGAAACTAGGCTTGATAAACATCCAGCGTATTTTAATGTCTACACCGTTGTACCTACAGGTGATCTTAGCGAAGAATTATACGAAAAAATTCGTGAAGAATACCATGAAATTTATGAAGACCCTGATGAACGTGAGCATCTATTAGAAGAAATCGAAGACGAAATGAGAGCGATGAGTGAGAACAAGATAATCATCACGCAATATGTGGTTAATTATAAATATCACTATGCGGATATTAAATTTATTGCGCATACGAATGCAAAATATGATCCCATTTGGAGCCAGAAATCTGCAATTGAGAGAACTTATATGCCAGCCTATGAATATTTTAGATCTTTTCACTTTAGCTATGATGTCGATGAAGAGAAAGAAGACGAAGAAGAAGTCATTTTAGATGAAGTAAACTCGAAGGCGAGAATCTAAAACGAATTGCACCTTTTTCTGCAGTATTATGGGCGATCGCACCACGCGCAGTATAACGTGATTGAATTTCCTGACGTGGGAAACCATAACGATTCAAATAACCCGTAGAAAAAATAACATGTGCAGGATTTGTGGCGCGCACAAATGGAATGCTGCTGGAAGTTTTTGAGCCATGGTGTGGGGCTAATAAAATATGTGTTTTTAATTCCGTTGGAAAGTGCGAAACCAACCACTCCTCACCTTCTCTTTCAATATCCCCGGTTAATAATGCACTATGATCGCCTGCGGTTATTTTTAGTACGCAAGAATTATTATTACTGTTTTTGCTATTTTCGGTTTCAGGGTATAGAAATTTAAAATCAACTTGATTCCATTGCCATGATTGGCCTTGCCGACATCGTGAGGTGTTAGGAATATCCGTAATCGCTTCTCCGCTGATGATATTTTCAACTTGAAAATGCTTGAGTAAATGCAAAGCGCCGCCCGTGTGATCTAGATTGTCATGGCTCAAAACAAGCGTATCTATTTTTTTAATGCCTTGATGCTGCAAAAATGGCTTTATTACCGCTTCACCTAAATCAAATTGATCAAAGCGCATGCCTGCGTCATAGAGTAATACATGATCTTTGGTTTGCACAACAACCGATAAACCTTGCCCGACATCTAATACGCTCAGCCATATTTCTTTCGCTTCAGGTTTTGGATGTTGGACAAAAATAATTGATAATAACAATATCACGCCTAATATTTTCCCAGGTACGCCTTTGGGTACTAATAATAAAATTGCAGACAAAATGATGGCAAACCATACAACGTGATCACTCACCACATAGGGCTGCCAACTCCAAGAAAAATTGGCCATAAAATTCAAATACCCATCCAAATAATTTAATGCACTTTCTGCAAGTAGCCAAAAAAGTGTCGCGAGTTCTTGGCTGAAAAAGCTTGCAAATACACCGAGTAATGTTAAAGGCACCACTGTAAAACTCGCCCATGGAATCGCAATAAAATTTGCAAACGGTGATACCCAAGAAATTTGATTAAAATAAGCAATCACTAATGGTGTTAATCCGAGTGAGATATACCATTGAATGCTTAAGTATTGATACCATTTCGGCGCTTGTTGCAAACTTGTTGCAAATAATAATCCTACGGCGATAAATGATAACCAAAAGCTTGCGCTCATCAGCGCAAATGGGTCCCAAAGAACGACCAAGATGCCCGCGAATAATAAAATATCTCTTTGTTTAAAATGATAACGTGAAATAATGCTGCACATCACTACTAAAATCATAATAAATGCACGCTGGGTTGGAATAGCAAAACCTGCCAGCGCAGCGTAAATAAAAGCAGCAATGATGGCTGCTATTGCTGCAACAATGGGTGCAGGCAAATACAAAGGGATATGCGAGAGTCTTGCCCATAAATAACGCACCAGAAAAAATATCAAACCACTGACGAGTCCAATATGTAATCCAGAAATCGCCAATAAATGACTAGTTCCGGTTTTTTGCAATAATTCCCATTGTGCATCCGACATCGTGTCTCTGATCCCAACCGCTAATCCTTTAATTAAAGCCGCATGGGGTCTTGCATCTAATGCATCATCAATCTTTTGCGCAATGTGTTGGCGAATACTGATCTTATCAGGCGGGGAAAACAATAGAGTTGATGGCTCACGTTCATATACATAACCCGTTGCGCTGATCCGTTTTAAAAATAAAAATCGTGCATAGTCAAAGCCACCGGGATTATTATAATTGCGCGGATTTTTTAAGCGAACATTGAGCGACCACTCCTGGCCATTTTGAATGTGTGGTGCATTGCGATACCAATCGAGTTGCACAACGCCGTATGCTTCACTCTTGAATAAAAATCGCGTACTGGCTGGCTTGATGATGGGATCATCAACGACAATGCCGTGAATGGAAATAGTTTTACTTTCAAGCGCTACAGGCACGTGCAAACTTGATTGCCAATAAATATGCAATCCTGTCCATAACAACAAGATGCCAGTCACGATAAGATATTTTTTCCAATAGTACACAAAAACTCACTTGCCGGTGATGTTTATTTATCGCTATTGGACTTTTTAATGTTATTTTTATAGAACTTTTGCAAAAACTTCAACGCGAGACAGGGGGTTTAAATATCGCGCAATTGCCCGTCTTGTAGACGTAACACCCGATCCATGGCTCTTGCATAATTTTCATCATGTGTAACGATGATAAAACTAGTATTTAATTTTTTATTTAAATCTTGCATTAAGCTAAATATTTTCTGTGCAGTTTGTGTATCAAGATTACCCGTGGGCTCATCTGCCAAAACACAATGCGGCTTAGTGACTAACGCGCGCGCAATTGCAGTCCGTTGGCGCTCACCGCCGGATAATTGTGCAGGCTTATGATGTAATCGCTCGCCAAGCCCCACTTGTTTTAATATCATGGTCGCCATTTGTGTCGCCACCTTTACTGATTCTTTGCGGATCAGTAAAGGCATCGCGACATTTTCTAATGCGGAAAATTCAGGCAATAAATGATGAAACTGGTAAACAAAACCTAGCGTACGATTGCGAAGTAAACACCGGCTTTTTTCGGAAAGCTTAAAAATAGGCTCTCCATTGACAAATACATCGCCTGAAGTCGGTCTATCGAGTCCGCCTAATAAATGAAGCAAGGTACTTTTGCCTGAACCTGATGCGCCAACAATCGCAACTCTCTCCCCTGCTTTTACAGACAGATTAATCCCCGATAAAATTTCCAAGGGCTGACCGGCTTCATCAAAACGTTGGACTAAGTTTTCAGTTCTAATCACTAAATTATTCATAACGTAATGCCTCAGCAGGTTGGGTGCGCGATGCTTGCCAGGCTGGATAGAGCGTTGCTACAAAGCTTAATACTAAAGCAACAAGTGCAATATATAACACATCTTTAGGCACCAACACCGAAGGCAAATGACTGATGTAATACACATCAGCCGATAAAAATTTGACTCCAAAATATGTTTCAATCGCGCTTATCCAATGCGTCACATTCAGTGCCACAGTCACTCCACCTAAGATCCCTAAAGCGGTGCCAATCAAGCCAATGACCATACCTTGAACCATAAAGATCCGCATGATGGTTCCAGGCAGTGCGCCTTGGGTGCGTAAAATGGCAATATCGGCTTGTTTATCGGTGACCATCATCACTAAGGCTGACAAAATATTAAATGCAGCGACAGCTATGATTAAAATCAACATTAAGAACATCAAAGTTTTTTCGAGTTTTACCGCTTCAAAAAAATTGCCACTGGTGCGGGTCCAATCGCTGAGTGAATATTGCTTATCAAAAAAATCATAAAGTTCTTTTTTAAAACGAGGCGCTGCGAATAAATCATCTAATTTCATTTGTATTCCGGTAATACTATCGCCCATTTTAAATAATTTTTGTGCGTCTTGAAGGTTGATAAATGCTAAGGACGTATCGTAGTCATAGCCCACTTCAAAAGTGCCGACTAAATGAAAGCGCTTAAAGCGCGGAATGATCCCAGCCGGGGTGAATGCGGCTTCAGGCGTAACCAAAGTGACATAATCGCCCACACCCACGCCCAATTGTTTGGCTAGAGGTGCGCCCAATAGAATATCGAATTCCCCTGCTTTTAAATCGGTGATTGCGCCTACGGTCATGTTGTTATCTAAACGGGAGTTTTTTTCATACTGAGGATCGATGCCATTAATCATCACATACCGGGTATGTTTTTGGCTCGCTATCATCCCCTGC
>CAZPAA010000031.1:0-12395 GCA_964584425.1 uncultured Gammaproteobacteria bacterium
CGCAATCTGAAACCCTTCACGCGTTAGATTTTCAACATAATCCCCACGAATTTGATCTGCAGGCGCAAAAGCAACCGAATGCACAATAATATCCAAATTCTCCCAATGTTTATTTAATTCACTGAAAACATTAGTAATTTGCTCATCACTTGCCACATCACACGGCAAAACGATACTGGATCCAAATTCTTGGGCCATCCGAGTCACACGCTCAAACAGCCTATCAACTTGATATGTAAAAGCTAAAGAAGCCCCTTCGCGGTGCATAGCCTCAGCAATCCCATAAGCAATCGACCGATTACTCGCCAACCCAACAATCAACACCCGTTTACCCTGCAAAAACCCCATAAAGCCTCCCAATCGCTCAAACAGCCTCACCCACTAGATGCAGGCAGTTTAACATGGCTTGAAAAATACAGCCAAACATGTTATCATTCATCCAAATTACTAATTCAAGAAAGGATCAAATTGCTTAATCTTTTAAAAACAAAATGGGGCGGTCCAGCTTCAAAACTTCAAGCCGCAAATGATTATGTCCAGCAAGAGCAATTTGAAAAAGCAGCTGCATGCTATAAAAAACTAGCCAGCGAAATGTACCCTCAATTTATAGTGGCCTTTGGATTAGCGATCATTGATAATGATGAAAATCTGTTACGAGCTTCTTATTATTTATGCAAACTCGCCGCAAAAACGGCTGATTTTAATATTTGCGCCAATGTATTTTTAGACGAATATTTTCAAGTAACAAACCAGAAGATATCAATCCTACCAAAAGAACAAGAACATAAAGAGCTTAAACGGCTTGCTTCATGGACAAAATCTCGGAGTAGTAAAGCGGGTGATTTTTTCGATATATTAAGCCTTGCCTACCGTGCAAGACTTACAGGTAAGCAACAAGAAGCAAAAGAACGATATTTGCTTTTAGGCGCGCCTTTAAAAAACGAGGTTTTGCGTGAGGCGTTAAAACAGTATGGACGATCAGATAATCAAATCTTGCCTGAAGGCGATGAAAAAAAAGCCATATGCGAAGCCGCGCGATGTTTAAGTATTTATGCAGGGGTTAAACCAAATCCCACCGAGCGTTCAACCTTTTCTCAGGGTGCTTCTTATGGATCAACCAATTAATAGAACGCTGGCGTAACCCCTTAAAGCATATTATGCTTAATGACTTATCATGGAGGATTGGGATTCATGCAAATGCCTGCAAAAAGAGAGCTTATTGCGCTCATTTTATTGCTCTGCGCATTTTTTCTAACAGCCTGTGGTGAAATTTGGAACGACCCTTACGACAGCGATGATGCGAAAAAGTCCGTTTATTACACCGATTTTAGCGAACGCCCCAAATTTTTAGATCCAGCAAAATCCTATTCAGCCACAGAATCACGCTTTATTGGCCAAATTTATGAAACGCCGTTGCAGTATCATTATTTATTAAGGCCGTACACGCTAGAGCCTTCACTCGCCGCACAAATGCCCATTGTTACTTATTACAATGCTAAAGATGAAGTCTTACCCAATAATGCAAATGCGCATGAGATTGCCTATAGCATTTATGAAATCTCAATTATTCCCGGTGTTTTATACCAACCACATCCCGCATTTGCAGAAAATAATTTAACAGGGCAACAACTGCACAAAGTTCACACCTTAAGTGATTTTAAAAACACAGGAACACGCGAAGTGATTGCAGAAGATTTTGTGTATCAAATAAAACGCTTAGCGCAACCTGCATTGAATTCCCCCATTTTAGATTTGATGACAAAACATATTGTCGGTTTAGATGAATTATCACAAAAATTGTACGAAGATTTTAATGCACTCCCGCAATCAGTACGCGATGTAGGATATATGGATCTGCGTCCTTACGATTTTCCCGGTGCTAAAGTAATAGACCGCTATACCTATCAAATAAAAATTAATGGGAAATACCCGCAATTTATGTATTGGCTGGCCATGATGTTTTTCTCACCCATGCCATGGGAAGCAGAAAATTTTTACGCCAATCCCATCTTAATCAAAAAAAATATTGTGTTAGATTGGTATCCAGTGGGAACTGGGGCTTATATGCTCTCGGTTAATAATCCCAACCGACAAATGGTATTGATAAGAAATCCAAATTTTCGCAAAGAATATTATCCAACTGTCGGCATGCCCGGTGATTTAGAAGCAGGCTTATTAGCAAAAGCAGGGCAACAACTGCCATTTATCGATAAAATTGTATTTAATTTAGAGAAAGAATCCATCCCGCGCTGGATCAAATTTTTGCAAGGTTATTACGATCAATCCAGCATTAGCTCGGATAATTTTCAGCAAGCCATTGTCATTTCTAAAAATGGCCAACAAGTATCACCATTTTTAAAAAATAAAGGCATTAAACTATACACTAACATTTCAAAATCGTTATTTTATTGGGGATTTAATATGTTAGATCCGATCTTAGGCGGTTATGATGAAAAAAGTAGAGCACTGCGTCAAGCCATTTCCATTGCAATGGATATGCAAGAATTTGTTTCCATTTTTCTAAATGATCGCGGTATGGTTGCTTCAGGGCCTATTCCGCCGGGAATAGAAGGCTTTGAAGTAGGCGAGCAGGGGATTAATCCGTATGTCTATCAGTGGCAGAATAATTTTGCTAAGCCTTTACCCATAGAATATGCCAAGCAATTATTAGTTAAAGCAGGTTATCCGGATGGACGCGATGCGCGCACAGGCGAGCCACTGATTTTAAATTATGATGTGATCACAACCGGCGACCCAGATGAGAAAGCGCAATTTGCATGGGTGCAAAAACAATTTAATAAATTGAATATAGAATTGAATATTCGTGCAACCGATGCCAATCGCTTTCGTGAAAAAATGAGCAAAGGAAATGTACAAGTGTTTTTTTACGGATGGAGTTCTGATTATCCAGATCCAGAAAACTTTTTATTCTTATTATATGGGCCGAATATTCGCGCAGGGACGGAAGGCGTTAATACAGCGAATTATCAAAACAGAGTCTATGATCAACTGTTTGAACAATTACGCTATTTAGATCCAGGCCCTGAAAAAAATGCACTGATTGAAAAAATGGTAGCCATCATTCGTCAAGATGCGCCGTGGGCATTTGGTTTTTATCCGCAAAGTTATACTTTATCCCAAGTATGGAATGCACCGATAAAACCCAATGATGTGGCCAATAATACATTAAAATATCATTCGATAGATCCTATTTTACGCAACCAACTGCGTAAAGAATGGAATCCGCCGATTGTTTGGCCATTTTTTATTGTTATTGGGATTATTTTTCTATTGTGTTTACCGGTTATCATTGCATATTGGCGTGCAAATCATTTTGTTCGACATAAAAGGATGTGATATGTGGGCTTATATTGTTAGAAGAACTTTATATGCAATTCCGATTTTAATTGGGGTGAATTTAATTACTTTTTTATTGTTTTTTGTGGTGAATTCCCCGCAAGATATGGCAGTTGCGCAATTAGGCGATCGTTATATTACCCAAGAAGCCATAGATCGTTGGATACAAACCAACGGCTATGATAAACCTTTATTTTATAATCATGATGCGCAAGGCCCTGATAAAGTAACCGATACCTTATTTTTTGAGCAAAGTAAAAAATTATTTACTTTTGATTTTGGAACATCCGACACCGGCCGTGATATTGGACATGATATTTCGCAGCGTATGTGGCCAAGTCTTGCCTTAGCGGTGCCATCTTTGGTTTTTGGCTTAAGCGTGAATGTGAGCCTTGCATTATTTATCGTACTTTTTCGTGGAACTTATTTAGATATCAGCGGTGTAACGGTATGCGTCGCATTGATGTCGATCTCTAGTTTATTTTATATTATTTCGGGGCAATATTTATTAGCAAAAATTTTACATTGGATGCCGATCTCGGGTTATGCACCTGGTTGGTATGCGGTGAGTTTTTTAGTATTACCGGTGATTGTTAGTGTTTTCTCTGGTGTTGGCTCGGGCGTTCGATGGTATCGCACTATATTTTTAGAAGAAATAAATAAAGACTACGTCCGCACCGCGCGAGCAAAAGGCTTATCAGAAATTGTTGTTTTATTTAAACATGTATTAAAAAATGCTATGTTGCCGATTTTAACTGGCGTTGTGGTGTTAATTCCAAGTTTATTTTTAGGAAGTCTCGTGCTGGAATCGTTTTTCTCAATCCCTGGGTTAGGCAGTTATACAATCGATGCGATTCGTGCCCAAGATTTTGCAATTGTACGCGCCATGGTATTTTTGGGATCGGTTTTATATATTATTGGCTTATTGTTAACAGATATTTCATACACACTGGTTGATCCAAGGGTGCGATTGAATTAGGAATTATTATGCCGTTTAAGTTTGAAATTTTATGGACCGATGCCATTTTTTTCCTGTTAATCATAGGATTTGTGGGATTAATTCTATGGCAAAGAAAACATGAGCAAACTTTATCTTGGCGTCATGTCTGGTGCACGCGTATTGGCATGAGTACGGGTGTTATTTTATTTTTCTTTATCCTGATTGCGCTTTTAGATTCTATTCATTTTCGGTTGCAAATTCAAGAGGTGTTGCCTTCGCAAGGTATTGTTTATGCCGCACAGGTACTAAGTGTGCTGGATTTACTTTTATCTCCAATCAATATCACGATTGAAACAACTTATGTTCATCCGTTTGCAGGAGCAAGCATACACGATATTAAATCGATTATTTTTTCATCATTCCCTGCTGTACTATTGATATGGCTGATTTGCTCAATTGGCATATGGATTATTGCGGACAGAAAAATATTAAATCAAGAAATACGATGGGTGACGTTGATTGTTACTTTGGGTATTGTGATTTTTATTTTAGTGACGCTGTATGCATTATCACGCCATTATCATATATTTGGTACCGATAAAATTGGTCAAGATGTTTTTTATCAGTCCATCAAAAGTATTCGCACGGGCGTACTCATTGGCACGCTGACAACTCTGGTGATGTTACCTTTTGCGTTGTTAATGGGCACCATGGCAGGCTATTTTCGCGGATGGATTGATGATGTGATCCAATATATTTATACCACTTTAAGTTCCATTCCAAGTGTTTTATTGATTGCGGCTTCGGTATTAATGCTTGAAGTATTTATCAATAAAAACCCAGAATGGTTCTTAACCAATGCAGCGCGCGCAGATGCACGGTTGTTAGCGCTGTGTGTGATTTTAGGCATCACCAGCTGGACAAGTTTATGCCGCTTAATCCGCGCAGAAACGCTTAAACTGCGTGAATTAGATTATGTGATGGCAGCTCGCACACTGGGTCTTAAGAGTTATATGATTATTTTAAAGCATATTTTACCTAATTTAATGCATATTATTTTAATTACAATTGTTTTAGATTTTAGCGGACTGGTTTTAGCTGAAGCGGTTTTATCTTACATTGGCGTGGGTGTTGATCCTTCTATGCAAAGTTTCGGTAATATGATTAACAGTGCGCGCTTGGAGCTGGCGCGTGAACCTGTTGTGTGGTGGTCATTGACCGCAGCTTTTATTTTTATGTTTGTACTAGTATTGTCTGCAAATTTATTTGCAGATACTGTGCGTGATGCGTTTGATCCAAAGTTGCAATAGAGAAATAAATTCATGAGTGATCCGATTTTAACCGTACATGATTTACATACTTATTTGCCAAGTCGGCAAGGGCTAGTGCATGCGGTCGATGGTGTAAGTTTTAGCATTGAACGCGGAACAACTATGGCGCTGGTGGGTGAATCTGGATCAGGTAAAACCGTTACGGCACATTCTCTTGCCCAATTATTACCCAATAATGCTATTTATGGATTAAATAGTCAGATTAAACTGGGGGAAATTGATTTACTTCAATTATCAGAAGTAGAATTACGTAGCATCAGAGGACGTCGCATCGGCATGATTTTTCAAGAGCCGATGACTTCGCTTAATCCGGTATTCACAATATTTGATCAAATTTCGGAAGTGCTGCGTATTCACACAACCCTTGATACAAAAGCACGTCTTGCGCGGGTCATGGACCTACTTCATGCGGTTGGCATTCCTGATATCAAACAATGTATGCAAAGCTATCCACATCAACTATCAGGCGGCATGAAGCAACGCGTGATGATTGCCATTGCATTGGCTGGCGAACCCGATTTACTGATTGCCGATGAGCCAACCACGGCTTTAGATGTCACTATACAAGCGCAAGTATTAAACTTGCTACAAGAAATTCAGCAAAAATTTTCGATGGGAATTTTATTAATCACTCATGATTTAGCAGTTGTTTCGCAAGTTGCAGATTTTGTTGCAGTGATGTATGCCGGGCAAATTATTGAATATGCAAAAGGCAGCGAATATTTTGCACATGCACAGCATCCTTATAGTCAGCGATTATTTGAGTCATTACCCAGTATCGAAAAGCGCCATCATACATTGGATGTGATCCCTGGGCAACCGCCCAGTTTAATTGATGTTCCAAGTGGGTGCCGCTTTGCGCAGCGCTGTCGCTATGCCTGGGATTTGTGCGAGCAGGAAATGCCAAAGTTATTATCTACGGGCAGCCAAGATGTCCGATGTCATTTGTATACGAAAGAAAATCCGCTCACAGCATTACCTGTATCAAAAAGTATTTTATTATCCGATGAAATTCGGCATAACAGTGAGCGAGAAATTTTAACAGCAAAAGATGTTAAAGTTTATTTTCCAATTCAAAAAGGAATTTTGCGGCGCACGGTGGGTTATGTTAAAGCGGTTGATGGTGTGAGTTTAAGTTTAAGAGCAGGGGAAACATTAGCCATTGTTGGTGAATCTGGATCAGGTAAAACTACACTAGGAAAATCTTTGTTAAACTTGATTCCTGCAACCAGTGGGGAGATTACAAAAACATCAACTGCCCAAATTGTGTTCCAAGATCCGTATGGATCGTTAGATCCCAGAATGACAGTGGGGGAAATGATCGCAGAAGGGCTCATTGCGCAAAAACTTAAGCCCAGTTATACCGCATGTGTACCGCAAATAAAAATATTATTGCAGCAAGTAGGCCTTTCTACTTCAGCCATAGATAAATATGCACATCAATTTTCAGGCGGACAGCGTCAGCGGATTTCCATCGCAAGAGCACTCGCTGTTTCACCCGAAATTATCGTGTGTGATGAACCCACGAGCGCACTTGATGTATCTGTACAAGCACAAATCATTAATTTATTAAAACATCTGCAACAAGAATTAGGTTTGGCATATATTTTCATCAGCCATAATATCGCTGTGGTATCTTATCTTGCAGATAGGGTTGCGGTAATGTATTTAGGAAAAATTATTGAAGAGGGGCCGACTGAAGAAATTATCAACAATCCCAAACATCCCTACACCCGATCGTTATTAGATTCAGTTCCTAAAATTTAAATTTTCATTTCTTCTTTTTCTTTTTAACATTTTTAAATCCACTCCCTGTATTATATATTTCTGCACTATCTTGGATCTTTTTATGCTCTTTCGGATTTATATTTCTAATTTGTTCATGGGTAAATTGTCTGCTGAGATCTAGTTCCACCAACAATACTCGTTTTTGCTCAGTTTTGCCGTTAATAACCGTCTCTTGCCAACCCCAACTTTTAACGTACGCCAAGTATCTAAACTTTGAATGATCGTGTATTTCAAAGCATCCACAATGTTCACTGCCAATTACAAGTGCTTTAAATCCGTTATGCATATCCATATCCTGAGTGCATAGTTTATTATATTCATCATAGTCATGATTATCAGCAGGTAAGCGTATATACACATGACTTTCGACGCGCTTATTTCCAGCTACGGTTTCAAGGCGCATGTCTGTTTCTTCTTGATATTGGTAGTTATTATCATCCCATATGGGGGCTTTTTTCTCGGTAACGAAAAAATCACCTAAGCGAGGATTTGCGGTTAAATTATCTAGTGTAGAACGTTTCCCACTAGATTTATTGCGCGTGGAATAATCATGGAGTATCGAAAATGGATTGTGACTGGAATAGAAT
The DNA here is from genome assembly GCA_964584425.1 of uncultured Gammaproteobacteria bacterium. Lineage (GTDB taxonomy): Bacteria > Pseudomonadota > Gammaproteobacteria > JABCZS01 > JABCZS01 > JABCZS01. The sequence goes on from CAZPAA010000031.1 coordinate 8,004, forward strand.
GTTTGATCGCTCTCGTCATTTTTAGAAGATGAAGCAGTAGAGGAAGAACCAATTTCTTTTTTAGTTTTTTTAGGATTTAATGTATTCTGAAGCTGCAGCTTTTGTTCCGCGGTTAAAGTCCTCAAATTAATAACACAGTCATTCCCTCTTTGCACTACAAAATCAAATTCAGGCTTAATCAAATAAAGCGGATCGGTAATAATAAGCAAATCAAAATTTTCTTGATGATCTAATGGACTAATAAATCCAGACGGTAATTCACCCAATGTGTTGATAAAATCGATTACACTATTTGCCTCTGCCCATGCTTTTCTAAGTTGTTGTTTCATTTTCTCTTCACTCAGTGAATTTCCCGTAAAATAATTAAACGGTAATTCTACTGTCGCACAAAATGAAGTTTTCGCATAAAAAGCCACTGATTGCTGACAAAATGCTCTCATCACAAGCCCTGATGCCTTTAGATCAGTATGTGGTTTAGCTTCCGTGACAGTAAAACACAATGTTGTATCAAAAATATTATTATTATTTGAACAAATGTAAGGCTTACTGGTATTAATTTTTCTGCCAAAAACGGATTCATAAGCTTTTGTAAAGTTTACAATGATTTCGCTTTTTTTCTCTTGATGCTTTGGAATTAAAAGTGTACCGCCATTAAGGATATAAGCATATCCATTGTATAATGTATTCATCCAGGTTCTTTGATTAATTTCATGATCATTGTAAAAATATCGATAAATATCATTGACAATATTAGCACCAAGCAATCCACGAGAATAATGTTTTAGAGTATTTTTGGTTGTTGTCAGTGCGGCAATTATTTTGTTTAGCTGTTCTTCATTATCCAATATGTATCGTGGATTTTGACTGAGTAATTGATATATGAGTCTGTTACGTTCATCAGTCCATAGATGCTGCGAAAAGATATGTGTGCCAGCATACATCATCAGGTATATCGTGTGTGGCAACCATCTCAAAAATGGATAATAGGCTGGAATTTCATCACCACGTATTCTTTTATGTTTTTCAAGTTCTTCTATCAGACTATCAAGACCAATGGTATAAACACTGATACTCTGAGTAACAGAGACTGAGGCTGTTTCCATATACCATGCAATATCAAGACAAAGCTCTCTGAGTTCTTGATTTTTGCTTAATATGTAAATTTGTTGTTGAAGATTGACTGGTGGCATAATTAAACTGCAGTTTAAGCACCTCTAGGAATTTTTAATACTTGACCAATTTGAAGATTCGCTGAAGGTAAATTATTGTACTGTTTAATCAGTGCAACACTGATATTATGCGTTTTGCTGATTTGATTTAAGGTATCACCTGATTGTACGACATAATTAGCCGTAGATTTTTTTACTGGCGTATAATCTTCAAGCGCTGCTTCAAAGATTTCTACTTTATCTGCAGGTATTAATATCGTATCGGTGTTATTCGCAATAATAGGTTGTTTAAACCCAGGATTCATTTCGCGCAAAGTTTCAGGTTCTACATCCGCTAAATTTGCTGCAATGGTTAAATCAAGATAATCATTCACATCAATATCAACTGCAGCAACTTGTGGCGCATCAACCACCATCGGTAAATCGATATTGTGGCGTTGATAATTTTTAATCACATCCGCAAGCGCAATAATTTTTGGAACATAATGTAAAGTTTCTTTAGGTAAGCCTGTCAATGACCAAAAGTCGGTAGGCAATCCTTTTTGCTTATTTCTACGAATAGCCGCATTAACATTACCTTGACCCCAGTTATATGCGGCTAATACTAAATACCAGTCATTATCATAAAGTTCTGCTAAATAGCTTAAATGGCCTAATGCCGCATGGGTAGATTCAACAATAGAAATACGACCATCATACATACCGTTTTGGACTATACCGTAATAGCGTGCAGTCGCAGCCATTAATTGCCATAAACCCGTTGCACCACGTTGTGAGCGCGCATGTGGGTCGTAAGTACTTTCGATTACAGGAATTAAAATGAATTCTAGGGGTAAATCGCGTTTTTGAATCTCTTCCGCTATATAATAGAGGTAGGGCTGCGCGCGGTTGAATACGTTTTCAATGTAGTCAATATTATTGAGGTACCAGGCGCGATGGGTTTGCACCAGCTTTTGGCCTGTGGCATGATTCATATTGAAATCAGCGCGTAGGCGGTCCCAGAGGTTGTCGTTTGTAGCTGCAGGTGTAGCTGTGCTCACTTCGATTATTTTGGGAACTCCGGGCATATGTACCGCCCCTGAACTCACAATTAACCCTACGACAATAAAGAACAATGATAAATGCTTGATATACTTATTTATTGTGTTCATGAGGAGTATTCTACCAGAGTTAACCCTAAAAGCTCAAGCAATCAGGGGTTTTAATTCAGTTGGTTAACTTATACGACCTTGAACTTACTTTATATTTAGACTAAGGTGGCTGTTTTTGCAAAAGAAAGTGGAATTATTTGTGGATGGCGCCTGTAGGGGCAATCCTGGCCCTGGTGGCTGGGGCGCGATTTTGCGCTATAACGGCATTGAAAAAACCCTACGTGGGGCAGAAATCTTAACCACCAATAACCGTATGGAGCTTATGGCGGCTATCGAGGGCTTAAAAGCACTTAAAGTGCCTTGCCATGTCGAAATTACCACAGATTCACAATACGTTAGGCAGGGCATCACAACCTGGATCCACAATTGGCGTAAAAACGGTTGGCGGACCGCAGATAAAAAACCAGTTAAAAATGCCGATCTATGGCAAGCTTTAACTTTGGCATTGGAGCCACATGAGGTAGAATGGCACTGGGTAAAAGGCCATAGCGGTCATCGTGAGAATGAACTTGCAGATGAATTAGCGAATTTAGCGATTGATGAGTTATAGGTTTACGCAAAATTTGGGCCGAATTTGCCCCCTTTTGAAAGGGGGCCGGCCGCTTCGGCCGGGGGGATTTTGCGGACTTTGAGTCTAACTCGTGCTAAAAAAATCCCCCCGACGATGCGTCGGCCCCCTTTACAAAGGGGGCGAATTTGCTAAAAAATACCCCGGCAAGCGAATTTTGCGTAAGCTTTGAATTATAAAGATTAGGGAAGATCAATGAGACAAATCGTACTTGACACTGAAACCACCGGCTTAAGTCCACAGGCAGGACACCGCGTAATCGAAATTGGCGCGATTGAAATGATTAATCGACGTATCACCGGCAAACAATTTCATTATTATTTAAATCCTGATCGTGATATTGATTATGGTGCACAAAAAGTGCACGGCTTAACTCGCGCTTTTTTAGCGGATAAACCGCGTTTTTCTGATATTGCACATGCACTGTTAGATTTTGTACGCGATGCAGAATTAATTATTCATAACGCCAGTTTTGATATTGGATTTTTAAATTATGAATTATCCTTGTTGGACAAAACCCTAGGCGTTGTCGAAAACTATGCCGAAGTGACTGATAGTTTATCCTTGGCACGCAAAAAACATCCCACCCAAAAAAATTCACTGGATGCGTTATCTAAGCGTTATGAAATCGATCAACATATCGAACGCGATTTACACGGTGCATTATTAGATGCACGAATTCTGGCGCAAGTTTATTTGGCAATGACGGGTGGTCAAGCAGATTTATCTTTAGAAGTCGAAACAAGCAAAGCAAAACACAGTGCGCCAGAAATTACGCGTGTTGATGCGCAAACATTTAAAGTCATCCATGCAGATCCAGAAGAACTAGCGGCACACGCGCAGTATTTACAAAAAATCAAAGAGGCCAACCGTGGACAATGTGTGTGGCTACAAGATTAAAACGATATCGAGTGATTATAGCGATTTTTTAAAAGCACTCTCGGGTGCTGACTTGATCCTAACTCCAACGCGACGTCTTGCAAAACGTTTGAATCAAGATTACGCGCAATATCAAAAAAATCACAATCAGAAAGTCTGGCAGATTGAAATTTTATCTGTGACGGGTTGGCTAGAATCCTTATGGCAATCTTTTCAAGACGAGGCGAAGAATCCGAGCTTTCTACGCTTGAATGCTTGGCAAAATCAAATTCTCTGGCAAGAGATTATTACGCAAAGCGAGCAAACACCATTGCTGCGAAAAGAATCAACAGCGAAACTTGCGCAGCAGGCTTGGACATTATTAAAAGAATGGGAAATTGCTTGGGAGACGCTGAAGCTAGATTTAGTTTCAGAGGATGTGCAAGTATTTTTAAACTGGTGCAAAGCGTATCAAGATCGTTGCGAGAGTGAAAATGTACGAGATTTTCCGAGTCTTTTATCATCATGTTTAAAGCCTGAGCGATATAAAAAAATATACTTAAGTGGTTTTACAGATATTAAACCTGCAATTCTCAGTATTCTAAAGTCGATAGAAGCCCATGGATCAGAAATCGAAATATTAGAA
>CAZPAA010000032.1:0-12365 GCA_964584425.1 uncultured Gammaproteobacteria bacterium
CAGGGAGAAGGTGCCCGTAGGGCGGATGAGGGGATCAAGATAAATTGCAAAACTCTACCACCGAAAACATTCCAAACGGGTAGCCCTGATAGAGTTTTGCCTCATTCTTCTTCAGTAAAGTCGGCAAAAAGCCCCCACGATCAGGTATAATCCCCATTTTAACCAAGAGGTGCATCATGGAACAATTTCATGGAACAACCATATTATCCGTACGTAGGGGCAAAGAAGTCGTCATCGGCGGAGATGGCCAAGTTAGCCTTGGAAATACCGTCATGAAAAGCAATGCCCGCAAAGTCCGCCGCCTCTACAACAACCAAATCCTAGCCGGCTTTGCAGGCAGCACCGCCGATGCCTTCACGCTATTTGAACTCTTCGAAAATAAGCTGCAAAAACACGCAGGACATTTAGTGCGCAGCGCCGTGGAACTCGCCAAAGATTGGCGCACGGATAAAATTCTTCGCCGCTTAGAAGCGCTACTCGCCGTGGCCGATGTCACATCATCACTGATTATTACTGGAAATGGTGATGTGATTGAACCGGAACATAGCCTAATCGCGATAGGCTCAGGTGGGCCTTATGCACAAGCTGCTGGACGTGCGCTGTTAGAGAATACTGAACTCTCAGCACGTGAAATCACAGAAAAAGCTTTGCATATCGCCGCAGATATTTGTATTTACACCAACCATCAATTAACCATAGAAACACTCTAAAAGGAGCTGACATGTCCGAAATGACGCCCCAACAATTAGTCGTAGAATTAGACAAATTTATTGTGGGACAACAAGAAGCCAAATGTGCCGTTGCCAATGCCGTGCGTAATCGTTGGCGCCGTATGCAATTACCTGAAACGCTGCGCAATGAAATTTCGCCCAAAAATATTTTAATGATTGGACCCACTGGTGTTGGTAAAACCGAAATTGCACGGCGTTTGGCTGTGCTGGTTGATGCACCCTTTATCAAAGTGGAAGCCACCAAATTTACCCAAGTCGGTTATGTTGGACGTGATGTAGATTCCATCATTCGCGATTTAGCGGATATCGCAGTTAAAATGTTTCGCGAAAAAGAAAAAAATAAGGTGCGCCAACTCGCGCGTGAAGCGGCAGAAGAACGCATTTTAGATGTATTGCTGCCTCCACCGCGCAATCGCTCGATTGAAGAAGCTGCAGGCAAACCTGAAGAATCCGCAGCACGTCATTTATTTCGCCAAAAAATGCGTAAAGGTGATTTGGATACAACGGAAGTAGAAATAGATATAGCCGCAAGCGCAGGCGTTGAAATCATGGCGCCTCCTGGCATGGAAGAAATGACCAGCCAATTACAAGATATGTTTCAAAATATGGCAGGTGGAAAAAGGAAAACGCGTAAACTCACTGTCGCTGCCGCGAAAAAATTATTGGAAGAAGAAGAGGCGGGCAAGCTTATCAACGAAGAAGATATTCGCACGCGGGCGATAGTGAATCTTGAGCAAAACGGCATTGTGGTGATAGATGAATTTGATAAAATTACCGGTCGCACGGGTAGAAGTGGTGGGCCTGATGTTTCTGGCGAAGGAGTACAAAGAGATTTATTACCTTTGGTGGAAGGCACAACCGTTACTACAAAATATGGCATGATTAAATCGGATCATATTTTATTTATTGCATCGGGTGCGTTTCATTTGTCTAAGCCTGCTGATTTGATCCCAGAATTACAAGGGCGTTTCCCAATTCGGGTAGAATTGAAAGCATTAGAAGTAGAAGATTTTATTCGCATCTTAACTGAACCGAGTTTTTCCTTGTCACAGCAATATGAAGCCCTACTTGGAACAGAGAATGTCAAAATATCATTTGTTGAAGATGGTATTCATCGAATTGCAGAGATTGCTTGGCAAATCAATGAAAAAATGGAAAATATTGGTGCGCGGCGCTTACATACCGTTATGGAGCGATTGATGGAAAAATTATCTTATAGTGCCAGTGATTTTAAAGGTCAATCGATTGTCATTGACAAAAGCTATGTCGATAGCGAGCTCAATATTTTAATCAAAGATGATGATTTAACCCGGTATATTTTATAATGACGCATCATTTTGGCTTTGAAAAAGTTTCTGAAACAGAAAAAACCAAGCGTGTGCAATCGGTGTTTAGCTCGGTTGCAAATTCATATGATGTGATGAATGATGTGATGTCGCTCGGATTACATCGTTTATGGAAGCGACATGCAGTATTGATTAGCAATGTGCATCCGGGGCAAACCGTATTAGATTTAGCGGGCGGTACTGGAGATTTAACCCGTTTACTGCAAAAAAAAGTAGGAGACAGCGGGCAAGTCATTCTTGCTGATTTAAATCAAGAGATGTTAGTGCGAGGACGTGATCGTCTGCTTGATTTGGGGGTGAACGTTCCTGCAGTACAACTCAATGCTGAACAATTACCTTTTCAAGAGAAAATATTTGATCATGTGTTTATGGCATTTGGTTTTCGTAATATGACACATCAAGATCGGGTATTAGTAGAATGTTTACGCGTACTTAAGCCCGGCGGTCAGTTGATGATTTTAGAATTTTCTAAGCCAGAACATTCGTTCCTAGAAAAGGCCTATGATTTTTATTCCTTTAATATTTTACCTAAAATCGGCGAATGGATTGCCAAAGATAAAGACAGTTATCAATATTTAGTTGAATCCATACGCATGCACCCTTCGCAAAAAACTTTACAAAAAAATATCCAAGCGGCTGGATTTCAGGATGTCGAATATTTTAATTTATTAGGCGGTATTGTTGCGATTCATCGAGGTTTTAAACCGAACCCGTCATTGCGAGCGTAGCGAAGCAATCCAGGTTTTGATGTTAAATTAAACATTGAACCTGGATTGCTTCGCTACGCTCGCAATGACGGGCTTAAATAGTTTTAGGATAAAATGTATGAAATTATTATTAGAAACACTCTTAAACCTCGGGCAAAATGCGCTCAATACTGCGTTATCGCGGGATGCACATACACAGCATGCGTTAAATGAATTACAAGACTGCTGTATCGCTATGCATATTTTATCTTTAGATAAAACAATTTACTTACACATAGATATGCAGAAGATTTTTTTAAGCCTGCGCGCACCTAAATCTATCGATGTCAGTATTCGTGCCAGCGCGAAAAATTTATGGCAAATGTCAAACGCTACCCCGACACCACAACAGCATGTAGAAATCCATGGCAATATACATGTTGCACAAAAATTGAGTCAGATTTTTAGTGGTTTTCAACCCGATTGGGAAGAAGCATTAACGCACACTCTGGGTGATTTAGTGGGACATGCTTTGGCAGAAGTGATTTCGCACGCGCATCAATATGCTAAACAAATGGCGCAGGATATTTTGCGTCAAAGCAGAGATTATCTGGTAGATGAAATGCCTGTGGTTGCAGCAAAACCATCGATAGATGCCTTTATTACCGAGGTGAATCAATTGCGCACACAATCTGATCGCATAGCAGCGCGCGCACGTTTATGTCAGCAAAGGCTTGAAAAAATATGTTCGCAATAATTCGCAGTCTAACATTTTATTTGAACATCTCCCGCCCAAAAGGCGAGCGCTTGCGTCTTGCACTGCAAGCCGCAGGTCCTATTTACGTTAAATTTGGCCAAATGCTGGCAACGCGCCGTGATTTATTACCTAAAGATATTGCCGATGAACTGGCTAAATTACAAGATCAAGTGCCTGCTTTTCCAAGCAGCCAAGCACGTGACATCATCAAAAAAAGTTTAGGTCAAGAGGTTGATGCCTTATTTTTAGATTTTGAAGATAAACCGCTGGGCAGTGCTTCAATTGCGCAAGTGCACGGTGCAAAATTATACACCGGTGAAGAGGTGGTGATTAAAATTTTGCGCCCACAGATTGAAAAGCAAGTGAAAAAAGATATACGATTTTTGTATTTGCTTACCAGTACCCTAGAGACATTTTCACCCGCGCTAAAGAAAATAGGCCTTAAAGGCGCGGTGCAAGAATTTGAGCAAATTATCGATAAAGAACTGGATTTGAACTATGAAGTCGCGAATGCATCGCAATTAAAACGCAATATGAGCGAGCTTGATTGGGTCAGTATCCCGCAAGTGTATTGGTCCTTTACGCGCAAAAATATTGCGGTGTTTGAACGAATTCATGCGACTCGAGTGAGCGATAAAGATGCATTAATCGCACAAGGCATAGATTTAAATTTATTAGCACAACATTCAGTTGAGTTATTTTTCACCGCGGTTTTTTTGCATAATTTTTTCCATGCGGATATGCACCCTGGAAATATTTTTGTAAAAAAAACAGACGATGGGATTCAATATATTCTGGTTGATTTTGGGATTATGGGCACCTTGCCAGAAAGTGATCAGCGTTATCTTGCAGAAAATTTATCTGCATTTTTTTCACAAGATTATCAGCGTGTGGCGCAGTTACATATTGCCTCTGGCTGGGTGAGCGCGGATACACGTCCGGATGTCTTTGCCAATGCGATTCGCACTGTTTGTGAACCTATTTTTTCTAGAAGTCCCAGTGAAATTTCTTTCGCAGAATTATTTTTGCGTTTATTACAAACGGCGCGTGAATTTAATATGGTGATTTTACCGCAAATGCTTTTACTCCAAAAAACATTAATGAATGTAGAAGGTTTAGCACGGTATTTAGATCCATCGATTGATATTTGGGATACCGCTAAACCTTGCTTAGAAAAGTTTTTTAAGCGTAAATCTCATTTAAAGATCTTACGTAAACAACTACGCGATGCGCCTGCTTACATGATGCGGTTATTGCAGTTGCCAGATTTAGCAAGAAATACGTTGCTGCAAATGAATAAACAAAACAAGCCGATATTTAACCGTTTTGTGACGGGTTTTGCGTGCGCGAGTTTAATTGGGATGGGTTGTTTTTTAATTTTATTTTAAAAAACTTAAAATAAACTCGATGACCTTATTTTCTTCTTGCGTCTTACAAATAATCTCTCCACCTATCTTCTGCATGGCTTGTTTACAATAAGTTAAACCCAAGCCAATATGTGAACTTCGCGTTGAGAAATACGGATCAAATAATTTTTCTTGCAAGGAAGCCTCAATAGGCACAATACGATTTTTAATGCTCAAACGATAATATTTTTCATCCATAGTGGATGAAATAAACACCATTGGATTTTCATCGCCGGTTGCTTCAAGCGCATACTCCGCGTTTTCCAGTAATTCAAATAAAATATACTGGATGGTTTCTTCATCGCCCAAAATAGTGGATTCTATCAAATCAACATGAATGCGAGATTTATCATTCAGGCAATAAGTGGTTTTGTAATCGGTTATCGCTTTTTTAACACAAGAAACAATATCAACATTTTGATTTTTTCTCTCAAAGCGATGCATCAAAAATTTACGATCCCAACGTGCCATTTGCTGGCGCACATTCTCAATTAATGATCGCGTATTTCCCAATATTTCTTGATCATACGCTAATTGATCGCGCCGAATAAAAGGCACATCCAACCCCGCCTCTTTCGCCATCTGATAAACGCCAATCAGCTGCGGCAATAATTGCCCATCCAAATGATCCAAATTACTTTGCAAAGTAAATAAAGGCGAGGCCAAATCATGACTCACCACTGACCATATTTTTTCTAACTCATTACGTTCACTCATATTATCCATAAAAAAATCTCCAAATAAATCGTGCTGTTATCTTGAGGTTGGGGGGCATTTGGGCCGATTTTGCGAAAGCCATGAGGACAAAATGCCCCCCAACCTCAAGATAAAAGCACCATGTCAAAACGGAGGTTCTTTTCCCACAAAATCTTTAATCCAAGGCAAATCCTTAAAATGCCCCGAAGGATACCCACTTGCTAAATAAAGCTCAGTAAATCCTTGCTCAAACAATTCCTTTGCAAAAATTTCACCACTCACAGCCTCGTGCAAATTAGAGTCAACATAAATCGGCGTATTTTTAGCCAAACTTGATAAAACTTTCCTAAGATCACCACTGCGATTAAAAGTTTTAATTAAAATACCTTTATGCTGCGCTTCTCGTTCCCAGACTTGAGTTAGATTTTTATCATCATCTAAAAAAATTAATTTTGGTGCATCGGTATCTTCTAATAAAATTGGAATATAAGGCGAGTAATTTTTAGGAATAATTTTTATTTTCAACTTATCTGCACGATGACGTACTTTATTTTCTTCATAACGACTGGTGACTAAAATCGCATGCGCACTTAAATTAAATTGCTCAATCAAATCTAATCCGGACACGCTAAAGCCTAATAATTCATAATCCACCAAAAATAAAGTGTTCGACAAATCCGTTGTGTTTCTACAATACTCATCAAATGTTTTATTATGATGAAAATGTTTTATCGTGATCTGGTTAATAAATGGATGACAACGTGAAGTCCAAATCGCGTGAATAGATTCATCATCATCTAATACCACTAAAGTCATCCCCGGCGTTAACAGGAGTTCTTCTTGGAACCAAGTCGGTGCGGGTGTGCGTGGCAAATCGATTGTGACAGTAGTGCCTTGATTAACAGTAGATGTCATATCAAAATCACCATGACAATTTTTGATTAAGGTGATCGCACTCGCAATGCCAATACCCGTACCGCCTTGTTTTTGATAACTCACACCGCCGTGTTTAATTTTATTTAATACATCTGGCGCAATGCCTTTACCCGTATCGTTGATGGTAATATGTAGTTTATTCTGGTATTTTCCAAGTTGAACACTCACTTGTCCTTGTTTATCTATCGCTTCAATTGCATTGTTCAATAAATTAGAAATCATGCTTTTAAATTGAATGGGATCAATTATCACAAAAAGGCCAAATGCGGAAGGTTCAATATTTAAACTTAATTCAATATCTTGTCCGCTGGTTTGTGCCTTTTTTTCTGACATGATGGCATCGACAAGACTAGATAAGAGCTGAGGTTGACCTTGCTTTTTAGAAGACAAAGATTGTGCGTTTTTAGGGTCATCGCGATATTCGACTAATAGATTGTTGGCAATGTCATTAATTCTTGATACCGCGTTTTGAATTAAAGTGCGTTGATCTTCGGGTAGCAAAGATAAATTTCTTAAAACGGTATTGAGTGCGGCCAGGGGCGAACGAATATCATGCGAGACTTGGGCTGCATTTTCGATCAAGGCTTGCTTGGCTTTGAGTGCCTCTGCTTGTTTTTGAACAGTAATATCTACAGAAATACCCAGCATGCCCACCACTATATCTCTACTATTTTTAAGCGCAACTTTACTTGATAAAAATGTGGCATGGGTTCCATCTTGTAGTACAGCGGGCTCTTCAAGTGTGATGGGTTCCCCTGTGCTCATCACTTTTTCATTGATTGGATCTAGAAATTCGGCGATTAAAAACCCCGGCAAATCAATATTTCTTTTCCCCACAATATTTTTTCTTGAGGCAAGGCCAATGACCTTAGCCTCATTGTCGTTACAACCTAAATAAATGCCTTGTCTATTCATCCAATAGACAGTACCGGGCATAACCGCAATGATATTTTCCAGCATATCTAATTTATCTTGGGTTTCTTGTTTTGCCGCAGTGATATCCACCGAAACTCCTAATAGGCCCACTATATCGCCGTTTTTATTTTTTAATGGAATTTTATGCGAAAGATAGTCCTCCATTTTTCCATTTTTATTGGTTACACTTTCTTCAACTATTTTAGGGATCCCTGTTTGCATGATTTCTTTATCTATGTTTCTAATGATTTCCGCTTCTTCACGGGGCAACATGTCATACTCTGTTTTCCCTATATAATCCTCTAAAGATCTAAAATGGAAATCTTTCCAATTATTAGTATTGCCACCCACAGCAATGCCCTTTTTATCTTTCCAATAAATATGGCCAGGCAGTTGTGCAACGATTTCTTCTAAACTCACTCCTGCTATGCCAAAATATTTTTTATACCTGTAAATCCAAATGAGTAGGGTGATGAAGCCAGTTACGCTAATGCTAGCGAGAAAACCGCTTGCAAGCACGAGATTAAAATCGTGAATTGTAAAAAAATAAAAAAATAGCACTACTTGAAAAAGGAATAACCCAATAAAGGTGATTAAGGACAAACCTTTTGCTGTTTTCATTTTTATAATATAAAAGATTTGGGGAATAAAAAATAATGCATTAAAAAACAATGCTATGATAAAAATAAATTCGATGGGTTCCTTTGTCATTATGACCTGCCCTGCGTTGTTTAATTGATTTTTTTACAATTCTGTTTCTACCAGCATAAACTTTTGTGGTTTTAATTGTGGCGCATTTTTAAAGCGCAACGTCAAGGGTTGAAGATTGTTTTGATATCGTGGATAGATAAATCGTTTTCTTGTTTCTTCAATGGCATCATTATGCGCATTAGGATAGATTTCAAATTCACAATTTAATTCCGGCCATAAACATAATACGATGCACTCTTCAAGGATATAATCAAAACATATCTTTTTTGCTCTATCCATATCAAAGGTTGATTCTGGAGGTAGATTTTTGCAGTATCTGTCTAGGTATTTTGCTATGGTGATATCAAAAATTAGTCGGTAAGAGAGATCTTCATGTATGAGATTTAAGAGTTTATTTTTTTGATTAAGGTATTCCCGATGCTTGAGCCACATGTCCCAGCGTATCACTTTTTTAGGGATACTGAGTTTTTCATAATAGGATCGATTACGCTCAATCCATAAATCGCCTTCCTTACTAGCCGTGCTATGGAAAGTATCAGGATGGTGTTTGCTATTGAGCGCCATAGTATGACGCTGTATAGTGTCATACAAAGAGATGATGCAGGACTCAAAAGAGTTATTTATGAGGTTTATGGTGGCAGCTAAGCGATCAGCCTCATGCGCTTCTTGGCCAACACTGATCAGTAATAAACATTGATTGTGTTTAAAATCAGTTTTATCAGAGTCAATATTTTTAAAATGGCATTTAACTGCATTCAATTTATCACCCCTTAAATGATTGTTTATTGTAAGGATCCAAAGTTAATTTTAAAAATGTAAGGCCATTATACAACAATGGACTTTCCAAATGTATAAAAATCAACCAGACCGGGCACGATTGTATTTTACGGATTAAATTAAGCACATTATGCATTTTCTGTTAATTCAGATCAAATATGCATGATTAATAAATCAATAATGAATCAATTGCCCCTTTGTACAGATAAAATCTCCCTCGGAGAATAAAATTTCAGTTGCTGTTCTACTATGGCTGCGAGACAATGGGTAGTTTTAATTAAACAAGTTTGGAGATTCTCATGCCATCCCAGGATGTATTGGCAAATGCCCTACGATTTTTAAGTATTGATGCGGTTGAAAAGGCGCAGTCCGGCCATCCGGGCATGCCTATGGGCATGGCAGATATTGCCACCGTGTTATGGCGAGAATTTTTGAGACATAACCCAGCCGATCCCACTTGGCCTAATCGAGATCGCTTTGTGCTGTCTAATGGCCACGGCTCTATGCTGCTTTATAGCGTATTGCACCTCACCGGTTATGCACTAACCCTCGAAGATTTAAAACAATTCCGCCAAGTCGGTAGTAAAACCCCAGGGCACCCAGAGCATGGTTTAACCCCGGGGGTTGAAACAACCACGGGACCTTTAGGCCAGGGATTAGCCAATGCGGTGGGCATGGCCTTAGCGGAGCGTAAATTATCTGCAGAATTTAATCGACATGATTTGCCGTTGATTGATCATTACACCTATGTATTTTTAGGCGATGGTTGCTTGATGGAAGGGATCTCGCATGAAGCGTGCTCATTTGCCGGCGCACAGCGTTTAGGGAAATTGATTGCGTTTTGGGATGACAATGGCATTTCCATCGATGGTAAAATTAATGATTGGTGTATTGATAATGTACCCGAGCGGTTTCGTGCTTATCAATGGCATGTGATTGCCAATGTCGATGGGCATGATGCGGATGCAATTCGATCTGCTATAAAAGCAGCACAACAAGAAACAGAAAAACCGACATTAATTTGTTGCCGTACAGAAATTGGTTTTGGTGCACCGAATTTATCCGGCAGCGCAAAAGTGCACGGCGCGCCGATGGGCAGCAATGAAGTGGCCTTAACGCGTGAAAAATTATCTTGGTCTTATCCGCCGTTTGAAATTCCTACAGAAGTTTATGCGGCGTGGAATGCAAAAGACGCGGGTGAAGGCTTTCAAGCGCAATGGCAAGATACATTCTCGCGTTATCAAAAAGCACATCCTGATTTAGCTGCAGAATTTCTACGACGTACAAAGGGCGAATTACCCCAAACATTTGTGAGCGCGCAGCAAGATTGGCTCCGTTCATTACAAGAAAATGAAACGGCTATCGCTACACGTCAAGCCTCGCAACAAGCAATTACTCATTATGCTGCACAATTACCGGAATTAATTGGCGGCAGCGCAGATTTAACTGAATCTAATTTAACCCACTGGAAGGGTGCACAAATGCTCTCGCATTTAACCCCCGGTGGACAATACGTATTTTATGGCGTGCGCGAATTTGCCATGGTTGCCATCATGAATGGTATTGCATTGCACGGTGGACTCATTCCATTCGGTGGTACCTTTTTGGTATTTACCGATTACGCGCGCAATGCACTGCGTATGGCGGCGTTGATGCACCAACGTGTGATCTTGGTTGGCACGCATGATTCTATTGGTTTGGGTGAAGATGGTACTACCCATCAACCGATTGAACAATTATCGAGTTTAAGATTGATCCCAAAAATGTCAGTATGGCGCCCGTGTGATACGGTTGAAACTGCAGTGGCTTGGCGCAGCGCCTTGACGCAGCAAGGTCCCACTGTTTTAGCCCTCAGTCGCCAAAAATTACCCAATATGGCGCGCGATGAAAACACACTCGCTCAAATTGAAAAGGGTGGTTATATTCTGTGGCAAACGCAAGGTCCTATTCAAGCGATTATTATCGCGACAGGTTCAGAAGTGCAATTAGCGCTGCTTGCTGCAAAACAATTGGCGGAAAAAAATTATGCGGTGCGCGTGGTTTCAATGCCATCGACTGATAAATTTGATGCGCAAAATGAAGCCTACCGAGAACAGGTGTTGCCCTTCGAAATCACCAAACGCATTGCAATCGAAGCAGGTGCCACAAAATTCTGGTCATATTATGTGGGATTAAAAGGAAAAGTCATCGGTCTTGATCGTTTTGGCGAATCCGGTCCCGCAGACAAAGTATTTTCAACATTGCACATTACCGTGCAAAATATAATTAATACCGTAGAGGAGTTGATATGTCAATAAAAGTCGCAATTAATGGTTATGGCCGCATTGGGCGCAATATTTTGCGCGCATTATATGAAGGTAATAAAAAAAATGACATTCAGATAGTTGCGATTAATGATTTAGGCGATGCAAGTATTCTCGCGCATCTGACTCAATATGACACCGCGCATGGTCGTTTTAACGGCACAGTTTCTATCGAAGGTAATGCCTTAATTATCAATGGCGATAAGATTGCGGTGTACGCTGAGCGTGATCCTGAAAATTTACCTTGGGGTCAATTGGGGGTAGATGTGGTGCTCGAATGCACCGGTATTTTCACTTCTAAAGATAAAGCACAAAAACATATCAAAGCCGGTGCAAAAAAAGTCATTATTTCTGCGCCTGCAAGTGGTGATGTGGATGCGACTATTGTATTTGGTGTAAATGACAAAACGCTAAAAGGGAGCGATACGATTATTTCTAATGCGTCATGCACAACCAATTGTTTAGCGCCACTGGTCAAACCGTTGCATGAAAAATTAGGCTTGCTAGAAGGTTTAATGACGACAATTCATGCTTACACCAATGATCAAGTATTGACGGATGTGTATCATGTGGATGTGCGTCGTGCGCGTTCTGCAACGCACTCGATGATTCCAACCAAAACCGGTGCTGCGGCAGCGATTGGTTTAGTATTGCCTGAATTAGCAGGTAAATTAGATGGTTTTGCGATGCGTGTGCCTACGATTAATGTATCGGTGGTGGATTTAACCTTCACCAGTAAACGTGATACCAACGTTGAAGAAGTGAATCAGATATTATTGGATGCATCTAAAGGTGAACTAAAAGGTATATTAGTTTACAACACATTACCATTAGTGTCGGTTGATTTTAATCATAATTCTGCCTCGAGTGTGTTTGATGCGACGCAAACTAAAGTGATTGGCAGATTGGTTAAAGTGTTGTCTTGGTATGATAACGAGTGGGGATTTTCCAATCGGATGTTGGATACAACGCTTGCGTTGATGCGTGCGTAGTAAAATCCCCCTTTGAAAAAGGGGGGCAGGGGGGATTTAAGATCTTCGTGTAAAAAACAAACATCTCAAAATCCCCCGCCCTGCGGGCACCCCCTTTTTCAAAGGGGGA
>CAZPAA010000033.1:0-7122 GCA_964584425.1 uncultured Gammaproteobacteria bacterium
TTGCCCAATGCGAGCCTGAATGCACCGATCTGGCCGATTGCTTAAATAAAATGGGCGGGCAAATTTCCGGTGCTGGCACTTCCACAATTGAAATTCAAGGAGTTGATCGCTTATCTGGCGCAACGCACACCACGGTTCCTGATCGGATTGAAACAGGCACCTATCTTGCCGCTGGGATCATCACTTCTGGTAAAGTGACGGTTAAAAATACCCGTCCTGATTTTCTTGAAGCCGTGCTATGTAAATTCCAAGAAATGGGCGCGCAAGTAGAAACCGGTAGCGATTGGATCAGTGTCGATATGCAGCACAAACGCCCCAAAGCGGTTGATATTATCACCGGCCCACACCCTGAATTCCCAACCGATATGCAAGCCCAATTTGCCGCAATTAATGCGATTGCCGATGGCCATAGTATTATCACCGAAAATATCTTCGAAAATCGGTTTATGCATATCCTAGAAATGCAGCGCATGGGCGCACAAATGGAAATCGATAAAAATACCGTCAGCTGCACCGGGCAAGAGAAACTCTCGGGCGCGCAAGTGATGGCGACTGATTTACGTGCTTCAGCCAGTCTTGTGATTGCGGCCCTGGCTGCGCAAGGTGAAACCATTGTGCACCGCATTTACCACATCGACCGCGGCTATGAGCGTATTGAAGAAAAGCTCCAGCAACTGGGTGCGAATATTCAGCGAATCTAAGCCCCCATCTTAATCCTTTTTTAATATTTTTAAGTTATTATATTTCTTTTTAGGTATGTAACTGAAACAATGCTAGATAATTTAATTGACTCTGCAAAAGACTTGGCAAATAATCCCACGGCTTATAATAGGCTTGATCATCAAAAGTTCATTCAGAACTTTTTACACTTAATTATATATGCTGACGCAATCACCCTGCCTCGAGCAGAAGCAGAATTTTTGGACGCAATTTCTTTACAAGATAGCGATACCTTTACTAAATCTATGTGGTTTTTTTCAGATTACTTTAGTTATCACCCTCGACCCCTGTTGATAGAGATCCTCCAAAAGATCATTGAAAATAATCAAAGGAACATAAGTGATGCAGGTGATGCATTTTATGTAGCCATAGTTCGTATTTGTAGAAATGCCAATACAGATGATGTAACTTCTGGTCTATTTCAAAAACTATTTAAAATATGGTGCCCTTCCCCAGATATCCCTGATTTGCCGCCTTTAGTCGATCTTCCTGAAGTAACGACTAAAATAGTCTCGGAAGTGGGCGCTTATGGTCTAATTGAACAGGATCCCAATGATTCAAATCGGGTAATAAAACGTTTTTGCGATAAGCCAAACAATGACGATTTTCGTAATTATATTTTTGAGATTTTTGCTTTGACCTTATTACAAAAAGAAGCCTGTGTCCCGCAAATTCACAATTTTTCAGTATCTGATCTGGCCTTTGGAATGGAGGCTGCGGCTTGTTCTTTAAAAGATCTTTGGGTGCTTAATGATCTACCATTAAAATTACAAATTGATATTCTGCTACAAATACTAAAAGCGGTGCGAACGCTCCACCGCTACGGCTTGATCCATCGCGATTTAAAGGGTGCCAATGTGCTGTTCTTTATAAATCATACGGTGACAATCTGCGATTTTGGCGCATCGACTACGCTTGATAAACCATGCACATCTAAGGATCAAGTCACAACCGAATCTTATGCGGGACCAGAACTATGTGCAGTTCATGCAACTATTCCCAACATTGAAGATACCTATCGTACAAAAATAGGGTTACCTCCCAAAAATACGCCGGGCAGCGCAAAAACGCCCACTTATAGTAAAAAAACTGATGTTTATGCCATCTTTATGATCGCCTATGAAATGTTGGATCGTAACTTTCCTTTTGCGCATACAAGATATGTTTTAAATACGATTGCGAATCTAATCATAAATGTATCACCAGGTCCTTGCACAAAAAAAGACTTTCTGGACGCAGTAAACAATAACGCTGATTATACCGATTTGGTGTTTCAGGCCTATTCACTTAACCCAGCAGATAGACCCACAACTGATGACGCCATTGAGCGCTTAGAAAAAATCTACCTCGCCTTATGATTCAGTTATAGGTGCACGTAGGTGCTTCAGGCGTAAACCCGTAGCGATTAACGTCACAAAATAAAAGCCTGTCCCCGCAAACACTAATACACATAAACCCATGATGCGCGCTTGCATACTGAGTAAAAACCAATCGCCGAAATAATGCTTGATTGCTAGTAATACAGCGACCATCGCCATATTCGCAATCACGATTTGCAGAATAAATTTTACCCACGAAGTTTGTAAACGAAAACCCGCATTGCGATATAAACGCGTATATAATAAGGCTGCATTTAATAAAGCCGATAACGTTGTGGATAATGCCAAGCCCACATGCGCTAAATATTGCATTAAAATGGCATTGAGGGCGACATTCACAAATAAGCAAATCACTGCAATCCGCACCGGCCCTTTTACATCTTGTCTGGCATAACATGCGGCCGCTAAAATTTTAATAAAAATAAATGCAGTTAAACCAAAACCAAACGCAATAAGCGCGCCTTGAGATTGTGTGGCATCAAATGCAGTAAATTGTCCATATTGAAATAGCGTAATTAATATGGGGCCTGAAATAAAAATCAGTGCGAGTGATGCAGGAATACCGATTAAACATACACATTTTAACGACCAATCTAACACGCCATTAAAACTTGCAGCATCTTGTTTCGCATGTTGCTTGGATAAATGCGGCAATACCACGGTTGCCAGTGCAATTCCAAATACGCCTAATGGAAATTGCATCATGCGCTCTGCATAATACAGCCACGACACACTGCCCGGGGGTAAAAATGATGCGAATATGGTGACGATTAATAAATTAACTTGCACGACGGATGCACCAAATACCAGCGGCGCAATCAGTGTTAATAAGCGTTTTACTGCGGGATCATTAAATGCTAGCTTTGCGCGTGGCAATAAATGCAAATGCCATAAAAATGGGAGCTGAATGGCCAGTTGTAATATACCGCCCAATAATACGCCATAAGCCAGCGCATAAATTGGTTCTTCTAAATACCCACGCAGCCATAGCGTAGTACCTATCATGGATAAATTTAATAATATCGGTGTAAATGCGGGGATCGCAAATCGATTAAATGTATTTAAAATACCGCCGCAAAATGCGGTGAGTGAGATAAAAAATAAATAAGGCGCGGTGATTTGTAACATATTAACCGCTAATGTGAAGCGTTCCCCACCGACATCAAAACCTGGCGCAAATAATCGAATCACCCACGGCGCGCCGATCATCAATAAAGCCATCACCAAAAACACAACAATACTCAGACTTCCCGCGACTTTATCGATAAAATTGCGAATTTCATCTGGGCCGTGTTTGGTGTGATATTCCGCCAATAAGGGCACAAAAGCCTGAGAGAATGCCCCTTCTGCTAAAAGACTACGCATAAAATTAGGAATTTTAAATGCAACTAGAAAAGCATCATATGCAGGCCCAGCCCCAAAAAATACCGCCACTAAAATATCCCGCACAAATCCCATAATGCGCGAGAGCAAGGTCATAAAACCGACGATGGAGGCTGATTTTGTGAGTTTTTTACTCATGTATGTAACCTTGGTTAAAATCCCCCTTTGAAAAAGGGGGTGCCCGCTTCGGGCGGGGGATTTGAGATACTGGATTATACTCCCAAGATCTTAAATCCCCCTACCCCCTTTACAAAGGGGGACTATCTAGCTTGTCCCGATTTATACAACAACTTCCTCTGTTTTTTGTCCGCCGCTTTTTATTTCCGCTTTCGATAATACTGCGAGTAAATCTTCCATCAATTCAGCAATGGCTGAAGTCATCAATACAAAATCCACATCAAACTGCTGTTCTGCGGTTTGGTCATCCAAAGATTCGCGCGCTTGTAACTTATCTTGAAATGTTACACCCCGCAGCAAAAATTCATTATTCAAATTAAAACTCACCCGATCTTGCCAAGTCATCGCGAGTTGTTTTACTTGACACCCATCGCTCAACAACGATTGAATTGGACTTGCAGATAAATTTTGTTGCTGACAACGTATGGTACGGCTTTGCTGGCTCGGATCATGTAACACACACGCTTTATCAATTTCTAAGCCTTGCGGATAAGAATGTTGCGCTAACCAATGGGTTAATACATAACTTAAATCTTTTAATTCTGGCGCTTGCAGTGCATGATCCGGCAGCACCTTTTTCCAGCTATTTAAAAAATAACCGATTTCTTTAGGATGCGCTGCGTTTAAAATTAAACAATCGCGTTTTGTATCAACATAGGCATAAATTTGTTTTAACCGACTAAAAGCACGTGGCAAAAGCGTCGCGATAATATCCGCTTGCAATGCTTGTTTTTCTTTATAAGGAACTTTGCGCCCCTGCGTTTGCTCGATGATTTTGATGCGCTCGATCAAAGCTTGGCGTACCACCGTCGATGGCAAAATTTTTTCTTCCACTTGCAAGCACAGCATTAAACACCCATCGGCCGCATGAACCAAGGGTGCATCTATTTTATCCAGCGGTGGAATAAACCCCATCCCTACTGGAAATGAAGGCAAACACGGCTCAAAAGCAAGCGCTTCTAGCGCATGACTTAAATACTCTGGTTGATAGGGAAAATGCGATTTGAGTTGAAAATATTGAATCTGCTTGAACCACATACGTACTCCATCCCTGTTTGTATGCGAGCATTATACATGAATGTGATAAATGTGAAGCACAAAATATATCCATCGTACTTCAAGATGTGAACTTCGTCATTGCGAGCGGGATCCCGCTCGCAATGACGAAGTTCGCATCTAAAAGTGAAATGGCTATATAAACACCATGCACGAGTTACACTCATGCATGGTGGCTGTTATCCATTACCAGCTGCTTTTATCGTTCATATCTCTTTTTTCATGGATATTTTTAGAAGATGATCTTTCATTTAAAGGTTGTTTATAACCACCTTTTTGTTGTTGACCGCCTTTCATAGGTTGTGAAAATTGTTGCCCAGGTTGTTTAGTGGTTTTTTCAAAAGGTTTTTTTCCAAGATTTTGATTTTTATTGTTTTTTTCTAACATGATGAGTTCCTCATATAGATATTGTTATTATTAAAGCACACAAGTTAATGTTAGTTTAATTTCTTTGTAAGTCCAGAAGGTCAGTGGGAGTAGGTCAGGGAGTTTTTTTGGCCCGTGTTTCGGGGTCACCCATCCCCAGTCTAATGTAAATAGCACCCCGAGACATTATCATCTCCTGGATCGGTGTATTGCGCGTTGTTATTGTTATTGGAAGATGAGGTATTGGGTGCACGGTGTAATACAGTTGCCTTTGGATAGTCTAAGGGTTTCAGTTTTAAAGCGAGCGCCTGCTCAATCGAGAGGCGTACAACGATGAGGGTGTCATTGTTATATTGCTCTCTCAAGGCTTGTGCTTTGTGAATATTTAATGGTTGCAAACTGGATTGTTCTTTAAGCCATTTTACAAAGGCCACGGCCTGTTTTTCTTTCTCTATTGGAAAATGCATTTGAAGCATTGTTCCTGTTTTTCCCATCACGATGCGAAGTGTGTGTTGCAAATAGGTGTCTAGCGTAGGTTTTTCTGCACTTATTCTGCTATTAGGCTGAAGGTCAAGCATTTCATCTAGGTCATTTAATATTATTTCTTTATAAGAGGTATCTAATTTAAATAAAGTGATAAACGCATCCAGCGCCTCACCATAAGTGGCTGAATGACACGCAACATTTGTTGTATATAGCTGGCAAAAAACAAAATTGATAGCCTCGAGCGGGATGGTTTTATGCTTCATGATGTAATAGGCCGTCGGCATCATGCGTGCTGTGCGTGCCTCCAGACATCCTATTACGCCTTCCCATTCCAGCTGGGAGGTGATGCTGATAAAATCAATGGTGCTACACGCTTGCGACAGTAAGTGTTGAGCGATACGCTCAAATTCCTTAACGTAGTCTTCCAGATCTGCTGTACCTTTTTTCGGGTCATTATAACTATTCAGGTGAAATGAAATATGACTAGGGCCTCTTAATATCCCCTTCTCTTTGTCTTCTGCAAATTTATAAATAGTGTCATCATTTTTATTTTCAATACAATAATAAATATATTTGAGATTAATTTTGATATAT
Organism: uncultured Gammaproteobacteria bacterium; assembly: GCA_964584425.1. GTDB lineage: Bacteria > Pseudomonadota > Gammaproteobacteria > JABCZS01 > JABCZS01 > JABCZS01. Next base: position 6,162 of record CAZPAA010000033.1, read on the forward strand.
TTGAGTGTCTCAATTATTTTTTTTGCATCACCTTTTATAGATTCCGAAAGCCAAATATCCGCATGAATTTTTGTCATGAGTTGATCTAAGATAGAAAAGGTTTCTGTAAATTGCGGGTCTTCGATTTGGTGAATGTCTGGTTTTGGCATGATCATAAACCTCTTACGTTATTTTGCATAAGGAGGGTGAGGACTGCACATCTGCAATGATATCTTTGACCATTTCTATATCGCCTCTGCGTGAGTCATAGAATAAAATGGGCAGGTTAATCCCAAGATCCATAAACATTTGCATTTGCCTGTGTTCCGCAATTTTAATCGCTTCATAATCCTTACGCGCCACGAGAATGGCCAACAATGAATCGCGTGAGAGTTTTGCCAAGGGCTCATTGGTTATCCCAGTGGCCGCATTAACTGCCTTAAAAAACGCTTCTTTATCGGTGTAATTGTAATTAGGCACTAGACGAGCACCTTGTTCTGCACCTGCCTGTGAATAACTAATCCACTGCGTTAAAATCGTGCCCTTGTCTCTACTCAACAAAGCTTTGGTTATGCACTTGTCGAGTTCAAAAAGATATCCCACTAGAATTTTATTTTCTCTGTGATGATTAAATACGGGTGTCTTGAGCGCAGCATTTGGCATGGTGGTTGATGTTTTTTTAGTGTGTGTATAGGTGGGTTTGTATCTTTTATCTTTTTCATCATGAACAGAATATGAAACCGTATCGCCGGTTTTATGAATATATTTATATCTACCAGAATGAAGAGATCCACTGACTGGTTTGCGGATCTTAGGTCGATATTGATAATTTTTGCGTTGGGTGATAAAAATCTCATATCTTTCATCTGACCCCATTTTGATCCGCGTTATATGGTGGTTTCTTTTTTCGACTATGGGGGCTAGCGCCTCGGACGCGCTCAAAATCAGTGACTCAGAAATATCCTTTGTTCCTTGCCTAAGA
>CAZPAA010000033.1:7132-12221 GCA_964584425.1 uncultured Gammaproteobacteria bacterium
TGTGTTGGGGGGGTAAAAACTTATATTCTTCCATCTGTCAAAATTTGGGTCGGCGTTTTATTGTGGGTTATTTTTTCCACGATGTGGGCTGGGGCCTCGCACGCGGGCAAAATACGAGACTCAGGAATATCTTCAGCCGCTTGCGTGAGCGCTAATATGTATTCTGGTGGTAGTGTTTCAACGCTTTTTCTTGCTTCGATATGCTGCGCTACCCGTGCGCTCAGCCATTCTCCCTCATTCACATCCGGCGTATTTTTTTTTAAATATTGAAAAAACGCTCGCTTTTTTACCCCCAGAAGTCTCTCGGGTGTTACCAGCGCCTCTATTATTTTTTTTCTGATTGAAAGAGAAGGGAGCAAAACATCACCTTGTTGGATCCGGATCCATATTAAATTTAATAGCCGTGTTAAAACAGGAAGAGGAGTAAAGTATTTTAAAATGGTATCATAAAGTACGCTTTTGTACTGATCTTGAACGCGATAAACAAAAAATGCATCTGATAAAAGCAGACGAATTTCATCAAAGTCATCCTTATTGTTTTCAACGAGTTTAAAAATCACTCCAAGCCCAACAATATTTAACATATGGTGAATGGTGGCATGTGACTGATAACGCGCAGCCAGATGAAGGGGCGTTTTCCCTCCAGGTGTTTTACGAAGTACCGCTTCATCAAGGGCGCTTTCAGAAATATACTGAGGGTAAAGCAGTTTTATAAAATTTTCACCCGATTGATATTTGGCTGCGATATGCAAAAAAGTCCATCCCTCTTCATTAACAAGGGGAATGAGTGAGTCCAAATGAATCGTGATTTTTTCAAGCAGTTTTTTAAAACCCTCTGCTGGTTGAAGCTCTGCAGCAATATGAAGAACAGTACTAGAGGCTGCGCAGCTTTGCAGAGGAACACCCTCTCGGCGAACATCACTGACTTGCGGGAGTGTCGCATTAATGCTGGCGGATGGCACTTTATTGAGTAATGCGATAAACCCTTTTGAATCTTGATAGCCAGCCGCATACATCAAAGGCGAATAAAACAGTTTGTCTTTATAGTCCATGGCTTTGACTAGCACATCGGGTGAAACTTTTTCAAGGAACGCGGAAAACGCTGTGGCACTTTGATATCTTAAGATCAAAGGGAGCAGCATTTCACGCATTTGTAGTGTGCTCAAAGCGGTATCAAGGATTTTAGAGTCGGTGCGATTAACCTGCTCTATGAATTCTTTTTCAGTAGATTTTTCAGCATAATAAAAAAAATTAAAAGGATTATTTTGTGGCATATGGATATACCTAGGAAATACATAGTTTGGGTCAATCTATCATCTGTGGATAGGGGTGTCAATAAATGAAAAAATGGGTTTGTTAGAAAAAATACAATCCAACTCTCATGAGATCATGCTTAACGCTGAAGAAATGATGTATTTAACAAACGCCTTTCCATTAATTCTAGTTTGCAATAGTAAAGCAGACGATAAAATTTATGGGTTTAGTTTTTCTTCACAAGAGTATCGCTCTTACGAGCCACTTACATTAGGCGTAGAAATCGATGTCATAGCAACCGACACAGAGGAACATAAAAAAACCCTTGTTGATTATTTTTAAAAATATGAAATTAAAAATGTACAGGTAATGTTAATTAAAGATCTGCAACAAGGCGTAATGAATCTCCTAGGAACCACACCCACCGCATCAAATAACACCCTTATGAATTCGCAGGCTAATTTTGTGTCTAACAACACAAACAATAGACCTCACGGTATGCTCCCACCAGTCGATGCCCCGAACACAAAGAAATCTTGCGTTATCTGTTAAAAGCAAACGTTTCTTCGATAAATTGCTTTTTTGATTTTAAACCTTTTTGGGTCGTGTAGGGATCGAACCTACGACCAGCGGATTAAGAGTCCGACGCTCTACCAGCTGAGCTAACGACCCGAGAAAAAATTATAACTCAAGATGAAATTTTATTCATAAAATATTCAACTGCGGCGGGTGCTAGGACTAGGCCGTTTCTGAAGTGGCCGGCGTTGATATAGAGATTTTCGTATGGCGATATGCGGCCGATGATTGGGGTGCCGTCGGGGTTGAAGGGTCGAAGGCCGGCCCATTGGGCTAGGATATTGCACGTTTTGAGTTGGGGCAAAATTGTTATCGCTGCTTGATATAATTCATTAAATCCTGCTTGGGTGGGCATTTTGTTAAAGCCTGAGTGATATTCCATGGTACTGCCAGCTAAAATGAGACCATCTTTGCGTGGGACTAAATAGTGGTTGTGGTAAAGTACGATTTTATTTAATAAATTTTTTGGAGCGGAAAATAATAACATTTGGCCTTTGACAGGGGTGATTTTTAGGGCATTGACAAATGCTCCGTCATTGCGAGGGGATGACGGGGCTTGCTTCGGTAATGACGGAAGCATCGCTAATAACTGGCTGCTCCAGGCACCGGCGGCGATCACAATATTATCTGCATGAAATGTTTGATTTTGCGTTTCTACACTCACCACTTTTTGATTTTTTTCATTCAACTTCAACACCCGCTGATGTGGCATTAACCGCCCGCGCGTTTGGTTTAAACTTGCAACTAACGCTTTTAATAAACGTGGATTGCGCATTTGCATCACCTGCGGCATCCATAAATCATCGCCTAAAATCTCCATGGAAACTTGATGATCACTTGCCCAGCGCAGCGCAGGGATTTTTTCTTGCGCATCTAGCATCAGTAAACCGCAGCGAAGTAATTCACTGTCAATACCGGTTTCTGAAAATAATTGCTCGCTTAATTTCGGATAAATTTTTTGAGAAGCTTGTGCAAGCTGTGTGATAAAATCGGAATATCGCCAAGGATACAACGGGGAGATGATTCCCCCACCCGCCCATGAGGCTTCTTGACCCAGTTCTTGAGCCTCTAATAAAGTGACCTTGGCGCCGCGTTGTTGTAATGCACGCGCGGTGAATAAGCCAATAATTCCACCACCAATAATAAGAAAATCTGACATAGGGGCGCATTATAACATGATGCAGGAGGGATTTACATTTCTGGAAGTTTTGATTGCCTTGTCTATTATGGCGATCTTAGCGTTATTTGCGATGCCGCAGTATCAGGGGTTTTTGAGTCAGCATCAGGCGCGTGTTGAAGCTTCGCAGTTATCGCGGATGATTACCTTTGCAAGACAACAAGCGATATTACGTAATGACATGATTACTCTGTGTCCTTATGATTTAGGAAAAGTTTGCGGCGAAGATTGGTCTTTGGGGTTATTGGTGTTGGATAATAATAATCAAATGATTTCAGAATTCTTGTTTGAAAATGATGCGCAGGTTTTTTTAAAAACTTTCCCGATGGGACATGAGTATGTTTTGCAGTTTTCGAGAAGTGGTGATACGAAAGCACAAAATGGAAGTTTTTATTATTGCCCGACGGATGGATTGAATGCTACACGGATTGTGTTTAATCAGGCTGGGCGGGTATATGTGACAATTGAGCGTGCGGTGGAAGGGTGTAGATCTTAATCCCCTCGAAGCAGGTTAGATAGTTCTCCTTTGGAAAAGGGGGTTGTTGCATAAATCGGGACATGCTAGAGGGTCCCCCTTTGGAAAAGGGGGTAGGGGGATTTAAAGATCTCTGTTTATAATCAAGCTTCTCAAATCCCCCGCCCGAAGACGGGCACCCCCTTTATAAAGGGGGACTGAATAGAGGATCCGAATTATGCAACAACCCCTGATTGAGAAGGGGGACTATTTAGCACCCCCGATTGAATAGGTGGAAATTATTCCACCGTGACTCGAAAACCGCTGAAAGGTTTGATTACGCCCCAATGTTTACAGCTGGGACATAGCCAATATAATGCTTGTGCGGAAAATCCGCAGTTTTCGCAATGATAGGCCGCTTCTTTTCCGAGTAGCTGTTTGACAATATCGCGCAGCAAAATCAAATGTCGCGCTTCTTCGCCGGTGGTTTCTTTAAAACGTAATTCTATCAATGTATAAATCGCACGCGCAGAGGGGCGTTTTTGTAATTGTTCCGCAATGGTATGAATATCGTGTGGGTCGGTTATATATTGCGATAATTGACTTGAAAAAGTGGCGCAGATCACAGCGCCTAATTCTTCTTGCAAGCAACGTTGCAAAAATGCGTGGAATTGTTCGCTTCTGCCGCTCGCTTCATAACAACGCGCGAGCGGCAATAAAATTTCTGCGGTAAATTCAGGGTTTTTTAATTTAACCCGTTGGTAATGGTGAATCGCAAGTTTATAATCTTTGGCATCAAACGCTTGTCTTGCTTGCAATAATTGCGTGCGTACACTTTTTGGATCAACACTCAACGCTTGTTTTAAATAACGATTCATTAATTCCGGCTGCGCTTGGTTAAGCGCAAGTTCAGCCAATTCACAATAATAATGTGCGATCAAATGCGCAGTGCTCTCGTTGGTGTAACGTTCAAATTCAATCGCGGTATTGATTGCTTTATCCCAATCACGTTCTTGCTGATAAATATCAATTAAACATTGCAAACTTAAGCGCATATGCGCTTTTAAGCCCACGAGTTCTTGAAATAACGCCTCTGCCCTATCAAGCACCCCCGCGCGCATGTAATCGTGGCCTAATTCTAATAAGGCTTGCAAGCGATGTGCGCGGCTTAAATCAGGACGTGCAATTAAATTTTGGTGGATCCGTATGGCTTTGTCTATTTCGCCAGTAGGACGAAATAAACTGCCTAATGCAAAATGCGTTTCGATGGTGTCGCTGTCGACTTCTAATAATTTGATAAATAATTCTAGCGCTTTATCAGGCTGTTCATTTAATAAGAAATTTAATCCAGTCAAATAATCTTTAGAAGAAGACAAATTCTTTTGCCAGGATTTTTTTTGCATGCTTTTTTTTGCAGCAAAATAACCAGACAGCGCAGCAACGGGCAACAACAATAGCCAAAGTAAAGTTAAACTCACAAATGATCCTTTACGGGCAATGCACGTAGATTATTCAATTCTTGATTAAGTAAATTATTTTTTTTGGTTAATACATGATTTTTGTAGCTATATTGAATTATTATTTTTATTTTACCTAAAATGTCTAATTAGCATCCTAAAATAATGGTT
>CAZPAA010000034.1:0-11943 GCA_964584425.1 uncultured Gammaproteobacteria bacterium
ATACCAAGGTTCTAAACCCTGCGCCCAAGCCATTTAGAAAAGATAAAAGATATGATTACCAATTTGAGACTTTTCAGCGGCAACGCCACCCCCGTGTTGGCCAACGCCATCGCTGACCACCTCGGTATTCCCCTCGGGAAGGCTTTGGTCGATCGCTTCAGCGACGGTGAAATTCGTCTGGAAATTCTGGAAAATGTCCGCGGGAAAGATGTATTTGTCGTGCAATCCACTTGCGCGCCTTGTAATGACAATTTAATGGAATTATTGATTATGGCGGATGCACTGCGTCGTGCGTCTGCGAAAAAAATCACGGCGGTGATCCCTTATTTAGGTTATGCCCGTCAAGACAGGCGCGTGCGCTCAGCGCGTGTGCCTATTAGTGCCAAGATCGTGGCCGATATGCTGACTTCCGTCGGCTTTACCCGGGTCGTGACCGTGGATTTACATGCCGATCAAATTCAAGGCTTTTTTAATATGCCTGTAGATAACGTTTACGCCTCCAAAGTTTTGTTGGCGGATATTCAGGAACGCTACAAAGATAATCTAACAATCGTATCGCCCGACGTCGGCGGCGTGATTCGCGCCCGCGCCTTTGCAAAACGCTTAAATGATGCCGAACTCACCATTATCGATAAACGTCGGCCTAAACCGAATGAAGCACAAGTGATGAATATTATTGGTGAAGTGAAAGACCGCACCTGTATTATCATCGATGATATCGTCGATACCGCGGGCACTTTGTGTTTAGCCGCAAAAGCCCTGAAAGAAAACGGCGCCATCAAAGTCGCAGGTTATATTACCCATCCGGTATTATCCGGCAAAGCGATTAAAAATATCAGCAATTCTGAATTAGATGAAGTGGTCGTCACCGACACCATTCCTTTATCAGAAGAAGCCAAAGCCTGCAATCGTATTCGTCAGGTCAGTTTAAGCTTTACTTTATCTGAAGCGATTCATCGCATTAGCGAACAAGAATCGCTCAGTTGTATGTTTCCGGAATGAGGATATTGGGTCGCACAATGTCTTCGTTAATTTTGTTAAAACTAGTGAGGTTGTTATATGTCTACTAATCATTCATTTGAACTGCATGCAGTTCCCCGCGCTGACATAGGGAAAGGAGCGAGCCGCCGCCTACGTCATGCCGGAAAAATTCCTGCCATTATTTACGGTGCGGGTGCAACGCCAGAGTCCATCACTTTTACTCAAAAAGATGTGCAAAAAGCAACGGAAAATGAAGCGTTCTTTTCGCATATTCTAAGTATTCATATCGATGGTAAAGTCCATAACGCGGTTATCAAAGATATGCAACGTCATCCGTTTAGACCTTTGATTATGCATATGGATTTATTGCGCATCAATATGAATGAAGTGATGACCATGCATGTACCACTACATTTTATCGGTGAAGAAGACAATGCTGCGGTTAAAGATGGTGCGGTTGTATCACATCTATTAAACACCGTAGAAGTATCTTGCTTACCCTCAGCATTACCCGAGTATATCTCGGTCGATGTTTCTAAGGTTGAGCTTAACCATATCGTCCACTTGTCTGATTTGGTTTTACCTACCGGCGTTAAATTAGTTGAGCTCGAAGCTGAAGAGAAAAATGATTTACCCATAGCCAACATCACCGTCATGAAAGTGAAAGAAGAAGAGGAAGCCGCTCCCGAAGCCGCCGAAGGCGAAGAAGCAGCAGCCCCTGAAGGCGAAGGTGAAGCACCTGACAATGAAGAGAAATAATGCAAGCGTCTAGATCCCCCTTTGCAAAAGGGGGTGCCCGCTTCGGGCGGGGGATTTTGAGATGTTTGATTATACATAAAGATCTTAAAATCCCCCCTGCACCCCTTTTTCAAAGGGGGATAAAATGCCCGTTACACTGATCATTGGTCTTGCAAATCCCGGGGATCGTTATCAAGATACCCGTCACAATGCCGGCAGCTGGTTTATCGAAACCTTGCTGTCGGCGCATTCTGAAAGCTTAAAAGCGGAAAATAAATTTTTTGCACGTGTTGCTCAAATTAAAATAGATAATCAAGTCGTGCGTCTTGCAATCCCGACCACTTATATGAATGAAAGTGGCAAAGCCGCGCAAGCGCTGATGCAATTTTATAAAGTGACGCCAGAGCAAGTGTTGATCGCTTACGATGATCTCGATTTACCCGCAGGCACGATTCGCTTAAAACAAGGCGGCGGCACCGGCGGACATAATGGCCTTAAAAGTTTAGTGCAACATTTAGGCACACAAAATTTTAATCGCTTACGCATTGGTATTGGTCACCCCGGTGTTGGCAAAGATGTCGTAGGTTATGTATTGGGTGTGCCATCAGTTGACGATAAAATCAGCATTATGCGCGCAATAGATAAATCCATTCAGGTATTACCTTTGCTGCTCAAAGGTGATTTTGAAAAAGCAATGACACAACTACATACGGAATAAACTGTCCGTCATTGCGAGCGTAGCGTGGCAATCCAGGTTCAAATCTCAATTGAAAATTGAAACCTGGATTGCCACGCCTTCGGCTCGCAATGACGAGCTCGCTGTAATAACAAGCAATATTAAGGACTCATATGGGATTTAAATGTGGCATCGTCGGTCTGCCTAATGTGGGCAAATCTACTTTATTTAATGCATTAACCAAAGCGGGAATTGAAGCATCTAATTACCCTTTTTGTACGATTGATCCGAATGTGGGGATCGTTAATGTACCGGATCCACGCTTGAAACAATTAGCCGATATCGTTAAACCTGAGCGCGTTGTGCCTACTACCATGACATTTGTGGATATCGCAGGACTAGTCGCCGGTGCTGCGCAAGGTGAAGGTTTGGGCAATAAATTTCTCGCGCATATTCGCGAAACTGATGCAATTGCACATGTTGTGCGTTGTTTTCGCGATGATAATGTCACGCATGTTGCTGGCGATGTGGATCCTAAGCGTGATATTCAAACGATTGATGCAGAACTGATTCTCGCAGATTTAGAAAGCATTGAAAAACGCCTACAGCGCGTGCAAAAACAATCCAAAGGCGCAGATAAAGCGGCTGCGGCAGAATTAATGATTTTAGAAAAGTTACAAGCGCATTTAAGTGATGGCAAACCTGCACGTAGTTTAGCTTTATCGCAGGATGATAAATTGCTCATTGAACATCTGCATTTGATCACGCTCAAACCATTATTGTACATCGCCAATATCGCGGAAGGCGGTTTAGAAAATAATCCCCTACTCGATGAAGTTAAAAAAATCGCAGCTGAGGAAAAAGCCATTGTTGTCCCGATGTGCGCCGCGATTGAAGCCGAAATCGCCGAGCTCGATGAAGAAGATAAAGCAGTATTTTTAGCAGAACTTGGTCAAAGTGAATCTGGTTTAGATCGCGTGATCCAAAGTGGTTATGCATTACTCGGCCTACAAACTTATTTCACTGCGGGCGTTAAAGAAGTACGGGCATGGACAGTACATGTCGGCGCAACCGCACCGCAAGGCGCAGGCGTTATTCACACAGATTTCGAAAAAGGCTTTATTCGCGCAGAGGTCATTGCGTTTAATGATTTCATTCAATATAAAGGTGAAAACGGCTCAAAAGATGCGGGCAAATGGCGCTTAGAAGGAAAAGAATATATCCTGCAAGATGGCGACGTGGTACATTTTAGGTTTAATGTGTAGCTTCTCTATTTGCAATCCCTTTGAAATTCCCCTATAGATCTATTCTTATAGTCCCCCTTGAAAAAGGGGTGAATTTTTTCATTCGTAAAAAGGAATTAACGATGATATATACTAAACAGAAACTACCCTTAGTGAGTATTGCGGTACTCGGCTTAACTTGTGCAGGTGCGCTTCTTTCTGCAAATGCACGTGAAGATGACAATGATGATTTTGATGGCCTATATATGGGGATTGCTGCCGGCGGTTTGGCGACATTGTCTGAGTTTAAAAATAGTCCAGATCATACGCTCTTTGATGTAAATGGAAATGAACTTTTTAACTCACTAGTCGGTGATACCCTAAATGATAGAAGCTATGATGTCTCTGGCACCGGAGAAATTCGCTTAGGTTATGGTAAAAGTTTTGCAGATTGGTTTTGGGTAGGCCTAGAAATTTTTGGAAATCTGGGCGATCGTGATCTCACGGTCACTGATCATTACGACAGTGTATTTTCTACCGAAGATCCGACTGATATTACTATCAATTCTGATTTTAATAACAAAGCAACCGTTTCTCTTAATGACGCTGAATTTGGTATAGACCTTCGACCTGGCGTTTTCTTAACTGAGGACACGTTATTATATGCGCGCGTCGGTGCCGCTTTTAATGAACTGGAGTTAAGTGTTAATACCTCATTTAACAATGAATTTAAGGGCATATTTGATGATAATTCTTTTGACAACTCTGTTCACGCCAAGAACAGTGATAATGTCACGGGTTTGCGTTTGGGTCTTGGTGTAGAGCAGAAAATTTTATCGCAGTTGTCTTTGACACTGGATTATATATTTACAGATTATGGAAATATTTCTGCAAATAATTCGAATACTATACCGTTGGAAACTGGAGAATCCACCACCGTGAATACCTCAAGCCATGCCGATGTTGACACTCACGCGGTGATGTTGGGGATCAATTATTATCCGGGGATAGGCTTTGATGATTAAATCTTAGAGGATCCCCCTCATCCGCCCTGCGGGCACCTTCTCCCTGAGGGAGAAGGATCTCTATAGTTAACCTCGGGAATAACGAAAGAGATCCTTCTCCCTCAGGGAGAAGGTGCCCGGAGGGCGGATGAGGGGGTAAGAATCTACTCCTTCATGTAAACCGTCATCATCGGCTCGCCGTATTGATCTTTTAATTCCATCGATTTATCCAAATACGCTTCACCTTTTTCCACCGCCCCCATTTGGAAATAAGTTTTTGCGAGATTTAACATATAAACACTCGAGCGCGGATCCATTTGCGTTGCTTTGCTAAACATTTGTTCTGCATTTTGATAATCCTCAAGGCTATAATAAGCAACACCCAATGTATTCAGTGGATTTGCAGAATAAGGATAAAGCGTCATCACTTGCTTCCAAGCGAGCATATTACTCTGATAAATCTGATTTTGCTGCCAAATCGACAAGGAAAAATGACTTAAATAAAATGCGTAGGCAAGTATGCCTACAGTCGCTAAAAATTTGGGGAATTTATTGATGTACTTTTGATAAGCAGCATACATCTGATAACCAATACTCCCCATTAATAACGCAAAAAATACCAGACTTGGATATAACCGCCATTCTAGAATAACCTCATCTTTCGGGAAAATACTATTAGTCGGTAATAACGCAATTAAAAATGCGCCCATTAAAAAGCCAATTTGAGTGTGTTTATAACGAAACATCAGGGTAATATAAATCAGCACAAAGCTTATACCTAATAATACCGGTGTTGAAAACAAATTTGAATAAAAAGGTAATTCATGTCTAAGCGCTGTTTGAAATGGTAGAAAATAAAAAGACAGAAGTTCGCTAAGATTACCAAACTGGGATAATACAAAGATTTTTGGCGTCACCACAGCGGTTGAAGAAAGCGGTGCTGCGTAAAATACGCAAAATAACGCGATAATCGCGAGGATTACCGCTGATACAAAAATAAATTTTTTATCGGTGACTCTGGGTAATAAATTCTGCCAATGTAAATCATTAAAACAAAACGCATGCCATAACAATAATGCAGGAAAAAAGATAAAACTTTGCTTGGATAAAATCATCCCTAAAAACAATATACTTAAAACGATAATCCCGTCATTGCGAGCCAAAGGCGAAGCAATCCAGGCGGAAAAACCTGGATTGCTTCGCTGCGCTCGCAATGACGGAAATTGCGTTCGCGATGACGGAAATTGCGCTCGCGATGATGGAAATTGCGCTCGCGATGATGGAAATTGCTCTCGCAATGACGGAAATTGCGTTCGCGATGACATTGAAAAATAAAAATATAAGGCAAGCAACATGAAAAACGTTGCGAGCGAATAGGTTCTTCCAAAAAGCTGACTGACAACAGAGGTCCCTAGCGGATGTAACGCAAAAAGAGAAGCACAAACCCACGGCCAGTGAAAAAATTTTTGCGCAATCAGATAAACAAAAAAAATATTTAATAAATGAATGATTAAATTAAACAAGTGATATCCGAATGTATCAAACCCGCCTAAAGAATAATTCAGCGCAAATGTAAATACCGCGAGTGGTTTTGCCAAAATCGCTTGCCAATTTAACTGATAAATCCAGTCAAAAAAATTGCCAAGGCCATGGACATAAGACTTTTCCATCAACACATTTTCGCTGTATAAAAATGGGATCTGATAAATATTCCAGTAGACGAGGACTGTGAGTATTGCAATCATTGAATAAACCACGATATGTCCCAATCTACGCGAATTTGCCTCGTCATTGCGAGCCGAAAGGCGAAGCAATCCAGGTTCAGTACACGAATTGACATTGGAACCTGGATTGCTTCGCGCAGCGAACAATGACGGGAACTTGGCATTTTCATTGGTGACAGGCATAGTTTAGTCCCATTAATATGTCCATTTAGGAGTCTTAGCCAAAAACGGCGTTAACGATTCAAATAATAATTTAAAATCATGCGGGGATATCATATTATGCCCGCCACTTACAAATACAAAGTCTGGAGATTTTGCTTGCGATAAATGATCGTATTTTCCTCTAATTGAAAAATAAGGCACATTTTTTTGCGCTGCCAGTGCTTTGAGTGTATCTTGCGGCAAAATGCCTGCATAATCAATCATTGCTGAAATCGATACATTATTTTCCAAAATTTCTTTTTGCAATTTATCTGCATAGGAAATAGACCACGTAATCACCTGTTCTACTTTTTTTTGTTTTAAATAATCGAGTACAGAGTGGATGCTATCGATATGTGAAGCGACTGAACGTCGATATTCATATTCAACGCCCCTGCCCGTACTGCCCGGATAATTCACCGCAAGCACCCCATAACCCATTTGATTTAACTGATACACATAAGGATGAAAGCGCGGCGAAAAACTCTCTTGCGGGCCGCCATGTAACCAAATCACCACGTTTGATGCTGTTAAAGGACCAAAATAATAGGATTGATAACGCTCGCCACTTTTACCTGTGGTCCACACTTCTTCGGGTTTATTGATTGAAGATGCCGGCGGCATGACATTAAATTTCTGCAGCTGCCATTCACCCTTTTCCAAAATAGCGAGTGTGGGCGTATGATTCATATCCGTTGCAATCGCATACCATGTACCTTGGATCTGATTAAATTTGGAAATAATCACATCTGGAGCCGGTTTTGGCGTTAAATTCGTGACATAACGACTTAATAAACCCATACGAAAATAACCGTCTCGCACTTCGACCACATCGCCCATCAGTTGACTGGGGATTTTCATCGGGGTTGTTGCATCATACTGCTTTGATAAAACATACGGTTTTCGAAAGGTATCTTCACGTTTAATCCCAATCACACCCACATAATCTTGCTCTCTAAAAAAATCTGAAAATTCTACAAAAGTCTCCAACGCTTTTGTGCGCGCGCAATTCATGATTTGTTCATTCAAATCACATTGATATAATTGATAACCTTGTTTTGATAAACTCACCCCCAATAGTTTCTGATCATTTTCCCAAAAACATTTGATAAATGTTGGTTGTGAATTTTTCATTGCAATCGGCGTGATTGTTCCTTCAGGCAAATTAACTTGATAAAAAGCTTGTCCATTTTTTTGTGGGAAGGAAAAGCGCCCATGACTTTGTTGCGCGCAAATATAGGCATGCCAATTGGGTACAAGATCATCAGTTTGCACTAAAGCCTGCTCATGTAACTTTTTACCCTTTGCATCCAGAATAAATAACGATTGCCGAGGAATACCGTTTTCTTCACCATACATTAAAAGATGATGCGGACCCACGACCTTAGGATTAAAAAAATCAAACGCAGCATAAGCCTGTGTTTGCTCTGTAGAAAACAAGGGTTTTAATTCACGATCATACAAATAAGGCTGAAAGCGCCCTTGCCAATTGCCTAAAATTAAGGGCTTATTTTGAAATTCTTCAAGCACAGTTTGTGCGCGGGTAAAAAAACCAGGTTCAACTTCTGCATAAAGTATCGGGGTAAATAAAAAAATCGATAAAAAAAGAAGCGGTTTAATTCTCAAAATACACCATTATTAAACAATCAATCGTTTAAATGTCTCATCTTTTTGTACAATCCGCTGATGCAAAATAGCCGGAATCAGTGCGCGGTATTCGGCCAATGCATCTAAATTGACTTCAGCGATCACAACGCCTGCGCCTTTCGCTAACTCCGCTAGCGTTTCTCCGCGCGGAGAAATAATCGTGCTATGCCCGTACGTTTCGCGTCTCATTCCTTTGGCACCATATTGCCCGGCGGCAATCACATAACAAAAATTATGCACGGCCAGCGCGCGCGTTAATGTATCCCAGTGCATTTTACCGGTGGTCACGGTAAATGCGACCGGCACTGCAAAAATTTCTGCGCCCATTTGCAGCATAATGCGATACAACTCTGGAAAGCGCATATCATAACATACGCTAAGGCCCACTTTACCTACAGGGGTTTGCACCAACACGATGTTATTGCCAGGTATGGTGCTGTGGGATTCTTGATACGCTTCTTCATCACTTAATACCGCATCAAATAAATGTAATTTGTCATAGCGTGCAATGTTCTCGCCTTTATCATTGAATACTAAACAGGCGGCATAGGAACGCTTGGGATTTTCACTTTTAATCGGAATAGTGCCGGCGATTATCCATAAACCTAAGCGCTTTGCAGTGTTTGCTAAAAAATCTTGAATCGGGCCACTGCCTAATGTTTCTTGGATTTCAAGGCGTGCTTGTTTTAATTGCGGGCCTTTTCCAACTAATGGGAACATTTCAGGCAGCACCGCTAGAAGCGCGCCTTGCTTTGCGGCTTGTTCCAATAATTGCTGCGCTTGCGCTAAATTTTCCGCGACATTCATACCCGAGGTCATTTGAATTGCGGCAACGAGATGTTTTATATACATAATTCACTCTTGAAATTGAAAATTATAGCGCTTATTCTATGCATTATGAAAATGTTATGGAAAAGGGAGCCAAAATCTTGCGTAAATTCTTTTTATTTTTTTTACTATTTTATAGCCTATCAGGAGCAGCCCACATGAAAATTACTTCTAGCGCTTTTTCGGAAAAGACAGCTATTCCGACACTCTACACTTGCGAAGGTTCGGATATTTCTCCCGCACTGAGTTTTAGCGATGTGCCCGCGAACGCGAAAAGTTTAGTACTGATTGTGGAAGATCCTGATGCGCCGGATCCTAAAGCACCGAAGTTAACTTGGGTGCACTGGGTTTTATATAATATGCCCGCGAATACCACCAATTTGCCTGAAAATGTTGCGCCCTCAGCGCTTCCAGCTGGCACTTTGGTCGGCACAAATAATCAACCAAAAACCAGTTACCAAGGCCCTTGCCCACCGATTGGCACCCATCGTTATTACTTTAAGTTATATGCCCTGGATGCTATGCTGCCGGATTTGAACCATCCTACCGCTGCAAAACTTCGCCAAGCAATGGAAGGTAAAGTCATTGCGCAAACGGAGCTGATGGGGACTTATCACAAGAAAAAATAAGAATATAAGTGCCGCGAATAAGTCGCGGCACTTAAAAGATTACCTCATGGTAACAGTGGTAAAGTACTGGCTTACCATGTTACTTATCTTTTTCAATTTCTATGATAAAAAATATTTATGCATAGACACTCATGTACCTTTCGGATAAAATCGCGATAAACCATCCAAAATAAAGGAACAAAATATGCGGATCCTTACTTTTTTTTGTACTTTACTTTTAGTATTTTTAGTCGGTTGTAGTAAAGAATCTACTGAGGAGCAAAAGAAACAGGAAACGGCTTCGACTGAGCCTGCTCCTCTAAACTTTGTCGTCATCACCACCGGCTCTACCAGTGCAATTAAAACGGATATGACCAGCATTTATAAATTAGACACGCAGCAAACCTTTGAAGAATTTTGGGCGCAGCACAGTCAGAACATTCAGCCACCAGAGCCTGCTCCTGCGATTGATTTTGATAAAGACATGGTGATTGCGATTGTGGATGCCGATCAACCTAGCAGTGGTTATGAACTTACGATTGATAGATTACAAGCGGTCGACGATAAACTCTATATTTTCGCAACACGCAAACAGCCCGGCGCGGGTTGTGTGAATTTGGGAATGATTTCCCAGCCGTTTGTGGTGATTCAATTACCACAATCACCGTTGATTCCGGAGTTACGGTTAGAAACTAAAACGGTGGCTTGTAGTTAACTTTGGGAAAGGCGGTTATTGCATAAATCAAGATCCTCTAGTCAGTCCCCCTTTGTAAAGGGGGTGCCCTTTAGGGCGGGGGATTTTGAGATGTTTGTTTATACACGAGCATCTTAAAATCCCCCCTCCCCCCCTTTTACAAAGGGGGATCAAGAGTCATAACTCAGCGAATCATCTTCATCTAAATGACCCGTGTGGAACTCTCTCACCTCTGCCAGCACTTTTTTACTTTTTTCAAATCTTGCAATCTGAAACAATGCATCACCTTCATTCGTCAGAGGTAAATGATTACGACCGATAATAATGCCTTTGGTGGGTGACAACACTTCTGAAGTTTTGCCTGTGATGGGGTCAGCAATATGAGCCAAAACTTGTTTTTTTAATACCCTATGCCCAAGGGCAATCGGCGTTAAAAATAAGCCCGCATGTTCGGAGCGCACCCACACGCTTGAGCGTGCAATAAAGGGAGTAGCAATGGAAGAAAAAGTCACAGTGGTTTTTTTCAGCATTTTCAATTCGCGCATCACATTCAGCACACCTTTCAAACCCGCACGAATGCATAATTCATCCAAGCGCAGCGCTTCTCCGGCTTCATATACTAAAAATGGAATTTTATTTTTCATTGCAAATGCGCGTAGAGAGTTATCAAAATCATGCTCATCTAATAATACCGGTACACCAAATGCTTTAGCCAAGCGTAAGGTTTTTTTATTAGATAAATCTGCATGCACTTGTGGCAAATAAGTCCGATGCACGCCGCCCGTATGAAAATCGATACCATGTGTGCATTTTTCTAAAATTTCACTGATAAAAATATGGCTGATGCGCGCGGCCATTGATCCTTCTTTTGTTCCAGGAAAGGAACGGTTTAAATCGCGCCGGTCAGGTAAAAAGCGGGAATGGTAAATAAACCCGAAAATATTAACGATGGGAACCGCAATTAATGTACCCTGCAATGATTTGAGTAAACGCATCTTTAATAAACGCCGAATAATTTCTACACCGTTGATCTCATCGCCGTGTACCGCTGCGCAAACCAATAATACCGGACCTGGTTTTTTGCCGTTGATCACGTGTACCGGAATATTCATGGGTGTCTGCGTATATAAAGGTGAGATCGGTAGATCTATGATCGCTTGTGTGCCTGGAGGAACAGTGGTATCACCAATGGTGATGATGTTTTCGCGCATGGATTTTACTAACCTTTGGATGATTTTTATAGCATAGCAAATGAGGCAAAACTCTTCGAGCTACCGTCCAAACGGGCTCCCGTCCTGCGGGGACACCCCCATGCTCGCAGGCGGAGCAAAGAGGGTGCCCGAAGGCCACCCGTTTGGAAAGAATTCAGTGGAAAGAGTTTTGCTTCATTCAAAGCAAAACCTACAACAGCGACGATAAATTCTCCCACACAACAGAAGGCCGCATATTCTTCATAAAACAAGCCGATTCCTTCCCCCATTTACATTCGTGTAAATAACAAGGCGCGCATTCGTATTCTGCGATGAGATGTAATTGATGTTGACCGGTTGCGCCGATAAGCGAGGGATCGGTTGGGCCATATAAATGTACGGCGGGAATATTTAAAGGGGAGGTTAAAT
>CAZPAA010000035.1:0-577 GCA_964584425.1 uncultured Gammaproteobacteria bacterium
AAAATAGCCTACCATCGCTTCCCCACCTATGCCACCGTCACCAAAGGTGATCTTTGAGCTGCTAAATTGAGGGGATAAGGTTTCAGGAAAGTCTGGTGACAAAGTGTAATCAAGGTCAACATTTTGATAAATTAAAGCAATACCCGCATAAACACCTTGCATAAAATCGTCATCATCATCACCTCTTCCTTCCTCGGCAAAAGTGGGGGTAGAAAGTGCGGTTAAGGAGACACCCAATAATAAAAGTGATTTTTTCATTTCCAAGTCCTTTTGTTAAGTTGTTTATAACATTCAAGCATATGTGTGCTTGTAATACTTGTCAAAACTCCATATAATGCGCCTTTCCAACATAACCTTGTCACACCAACAAGTTGGGTGACTTAAACCATAAGGACAACATATGCGACATTATGAAATCGTGTTTCTCGTGCATCCTGATCAAAGTGAACAAGTTCCAGCCATGGTTTAGCGTTATCGCAACATAATTTAAACGGGTCCCGGCCAGGTTCAACGCCTTTAAGATTTGGGCCCTTCCCAATTTGGCATTCCTTAAAAAAAAGATAAACAACACCAATAA
>CAZPAA010000035.1:587-1274 GCA_964584425.1 uncultured Gammaproteobacteria bacterium
TGTTTTCGAAGAATGATTGAAACGGGTAACGGAAAGTTTAATGGCTTTGAAGATTGGGGCCGTCGTCAATTGGCATATCCTATAAATAAGGTACACAAAGCGCATTACGTGTTAATGAATATTGAATGCGATGAGCCAGTCCTAGCCGAGCTCGAAAATGCGTTTCGCTATAACGATGCTGTGATCCGTAAGCTGATCCTACAACGTAAGAATGCGATTACCGATCCATCACCTTTATCAAAAAGCAAGGAAGAAGAAGCCAAGCGTGAGGCCGCGAAGATTCCTGTATTTGATGAAGATGAAATCATCGAATAGTTTGTCTATTGATAATGGCGACCAATCAACTGCAATTAACCGGGCAAATCAACGGTGATCCGCAAGTGCGTTACAGCCCCAGTGGCATTGGTCATGCAGAGTTTTGGTTTTTACATCGTTCAAAGCAATATGAAGGTTTATTGCAGCGACAAGCGTATTGTAAAATCCGCGCAGTTGTAAGCGGTGACTTATTTAATCAATGGGTCAAGCAATTACAAACGAATGTGTGTTTAGATTTAACCGGTTTTTTAAGTGTGCGCCAATCACGCAATGGTGCAGAAGAAATAGTTTTTTATATCCAACATATTGAATTAAGTAAGGAGCAAGTGAATGATCAACAAGAAGCCTCAAACGACCCCATGGCGCAAGAAA
>CAZPAA010000035.1:1284-11921 GCA_964584425.1 uncultured Gammaproteobacteria bacterium
TAATAATCAAATCGAGTCTTCCTTTTTCCTTCTTCGCAATGTAGCCACCGCGGGCAACGCCCTCGCGACGCGCTTTAACATCAACCTCGGTCAACAATGGAACAACTTGCCGGGTCAGGGCCAGTAGCGTCGGCCCATCCGTTCTTTGCGTCGCGGCAACAAATGCTCCCGCCGTTTCCTCTGGGTCAGCCGGGCGAATGACATCGAGCTGCGGAACAACACGCAAACCGCTCCCTGTTTCAACCGGCCCGTTGGTTGGACCGTTCTCCCCCACCCCAACTGACACCGTAGTTAAACTGTAAATTTTCCGCAACCGATGCCCTTGATGTGGATTACAAAAATATTTACATGTTAAAGGCTTACATTACATCGAGCGGACAAATTGTGCCCAGCCGTATCACCGGCACGCATGCGTTTTATCAAAGAAAATTATCAAAAGCAGTTAAATTAGCGCGCTTTTTGGCATTGTTGCCTTATAGTGATTAATCGATAAGGACCATCCCATGAGGATGCAACGCATTGCAGAAAATTATTATGTGGGCTTGCCCATCGCAATTGTTTTGGTATTTTTGCCATTACTCAATTGGTTAGGGCTCACGTATGCAGTGTTTACGGTGCTAAGACAAAATACTTATGTGGGTGTGATTGCCATTGCGTTAGTTGGATTTACTTGTTTTTACATGGTTTCCGGTATGCAATTTTATGGCACAAAAGCGGAATGGTTGTCCTTGCTGGCATTCACCGTGCCTTTGTGGGCGATGCCGTATGGTTTACGCGTTTTACGTTCGTTAAGTGCAAGCTTGCAACTTGGGTTTTTGGTGTTAGCTTTTTTTGCGTTGGTTAATTATGCGGTTTATGGCCCTGTCTCCTACGATGAACTCTACCAATTTTTGCTGAATCGTTTATTTGGTGGGCAAGTTGCAGCGCAAGGTATAGGCCAGACCATGCAAGAAATGTATTTGCAAACCATGGCGGCAACCGCGGTTTATGCTTGGCCATCGATGTTATTATTGTTGCAAGCATTATTGCTATTTTGTGCGCGATTTATGCAAAGTCGCTGGTATTATCCTGGCGGCTTTCAAACAGAATTTCACAACTTGCGTTTAGCAAAATGGGTCAGCGTAGTGTTATTAGCAAGTTTTGCTTTCGCTATCGTATCTCCACAAACCCAAGTGGCGATCCAAATTGCAGGACTATCGATTTTATTATTTAGCATCGCGGGTATGGCTTGGTTGCATTGGTATATTAAAGACCGAGAACTCGGCAAATTGTGGGTGGTGTTAATGTATATTATTTTGTTTGTATTGAGCACTTGGGTATTACCCTTATTGGCCGTGATTGGTTTATTAGACAGTCATTTAGATTTAAGAGCACGATTAAAGAGGAAGGTAACATGAGAATCATATTATTAGAGAAAATTAAAAAATTAGGCAACTTGGGTGAAACTGTGCAAGTCAAATCCGGTTATGCGCGCAACTTCTTAATTCCACAGAAAAAAGCCGTATTTGCAACCGCCGCGAATACTGCAAAATTTGAAGAAAAACGTGCAGAATTGGAAAAGCATGCAGCGGTTGAATTAGCACACGCAAACGAGCGAGCCGCTAAGTTAAATGATCTCACCGTGGTAATTAAAACTAATGCCAGTGAAGAAGGTAAACTCTTCGGCTCGCTCGGCGTACGTGAACTCGCGCATGCAATCGCTGATGCAGGTATTGAAGTTGAAAATCGTGAAGTATTATTACCGCAAGGCCCGATAAAAATGTTAGGCGAATACAAAATTGATTTACAATTACACAGTGATGTGACCGCAACTGTGAATGTGAATGTAGAATTGGAGAAAGCAAAAGACTAGCGGATGAGGGGCGCAACCTGTTGCTCCACTTGACCACGGTTCATCGTAGGGACGCAGCATGCTGCGTCCAGGTGGTTGTGCGACAGACCGTATTACGTGTTCCACCGCAACAAAAGAAGAGGATGATTTCGCCAAAAGCAAACATTGATTCACTAGATACACCCGGGCGTAACATGTTGCGCCCCTACGAAATTACAGGATTGTAAATGTCAGACGTAGATGATTTAAAAGTTCCCCCGCATTCAATCGAAGCCGAGCAGTCTATTTTAGGCGGGCTGATGCTTGATAACGAAGCGTGGGAACGGGTCAGTGAACGTGTCACCGAAGAAGATTTTTATCGGCACGATCACCGCTTAATTTTCCGCACCATGCAGCGCATGGTAGATAAATCTCATCCCATCGATGTGATCACACTTTCAGAACATTTAACTGAAATCCAAAAACTTGATGCCGCCGGCGGACTGGCGTATTTAATCGAACTTGCCAAAAACACCCCTGGAGCGGCCAATGTCGGGGCTTACGCAGATATTATCCGTGAGCGCGGTATTCTAAGACGTTTAATCAGCACCGGCAACGAAATCGCACAAAGCGGCTACAATCCGCGCGGCGCTGATCCCATGAGTTTAGTCGATGAAGCCGAGCGCAAAGTCTTCGCAATCGCGGAAGAAAAACACCGCGCAAAAGCCGGCCCCCAAAGTGTGAAAGGTTTACTCGCACGTGCAGTCGAGCGCATTGATCATTTATTTCATGCACAATCCACCGTGACCGGTCTTGCCACCGGCTATGATGATTTTGATGAAATGACTGCGGGTTTACAGCATTCTGATTTGGTGATCATCGCCGGTCGTCCTTCCATGGGTAAAACCACTTTCGCAATGAATATCGTCGAAAATGTCATTATTAAAGAGAAAAAACCCGCACTCATTTTTAGCTTAGAAATGCCCGGTGAACAATTAGCCACGCGCATGATTTCATCACTAGGACAAATCGAGCAACACCGTTTGCGTACCGGTAAATTAGTCGAAGAAGATTGGCCAAGATTTAGTTCTGCCGTTTCAATTTTAAATGATACGGCATTATTTATCGATGATACCCCCGGGATGAGCCCTAGTGAAATTCGCACCCGCGCACGCAGAGCGGTGCGTGAGCATGGTGAACTCGGTGTCATCGTGGTAGACTATTTGCAGTTGATGACAGTGCCCGGTAATAAAGAAAATCGAACCACAGAAATTTCAGAAATTTCCCGTTCATTAAAATTATTAGCAAAAGAATTACGTGTGCCCGTGATTGCGCTCTCGCAGCTGAATCGTGAACTCGAACATCGCCCGAACAAACGGCCGATTATGTCAGATTTACGTGAATCTGGCGCCATCGAGCAAGATGCGGATGTGATCGTATTTATTTATCGTGATGAAGTTTACAATAAAGACACACCCGATAAAAATATCGCCGAAGTCATTATCGCAAAACAACGTAACGGCCCAACCGGCACAGCGCGACTCACTTTTCGCGGACAATATTGTCGTTTTGAGAATTTCACCGCGGAAAGTTATACATATTAGCGGATTGTTCCCCCTTTGAAAAAGGGGGGTAGGGGGGATTTAAGATCTTTGAATATAATCAAACATCTCAAATCCCCCCCTACCCCTTTTCCAAAGAGAGATTTAACCTTTACAATCAGGACGTAAATCATGGCTACCCCCATTGCCGAAATCAACCTCGATGCTTTGCATCATAATTTTAAAATCGTGCAACAATATGCACCCGATAGCAAAGTCTTAGTGATCTTAAAAGCGAACGGTTATGGCCATGGCTTAGTTCGCATCGCGCGCACCCTGCAAGAAGCCGATGCTTTTGCGGTCGCAAGAGTAGACGAAGCACTACAATTGCGTGAAGCCAAAATCACCCATCCCATTGTCGTTATGACGGGATTTACCAGTGTTGAAGAATTAAATGCCTGTGTAGAAAATGATTTACAACCGGTCATACACTCCAACTATCAACTCGATTTTTTAGAACAAGCTCCGTTATTGCAAACGAAAGCTCTGTCATTGCGAGCGAAGGCTCCGTCATTGCGAGCGAAGGCTCCGTCATTGCGAGCCGAAAGGCGAAGCAATCCAGGTTCAGTACTTGAATTGGCATCAGAACCTGGATTGCCACGCTTTGCTCGCAATGACGGAATACACCATCCCATTTCGGTATGGCTTAAAGTGGAAACGGGTCTAGGCCGCTTAGGTTTTACTGCAGATGAAGTCGATTTAGCCTATCAACGCTTAATGGCCTGCACTCAAGTTAAAAAACCGATCATTACCTTAAGCCACTTAGCAAGCGCGAACCATCTAGAAAACCCCAAAAACACCCAGCAATTAACTAGATTCCACAAAATCACAGAAAAATTCGAAGGCCCAAAAAGCATCGCCAGATCTGCCGCCATCATGACCCATCCCCGCATGCACCTAGATTGGGTCCGCCCCGGTATTATGCTGTATGGTTGTTCACCCTTTGAAGATGAGGTAGGCAGCGATCGCGGCCTACAAGCCGTCATGACCATGAAAAGCCAACTCATCAGCATCAAACACATCCCCAAAGGTGAAACCGTAGGCTACGGCGAAACCTGGACCTGCGATGAAGCCATGCCAGTCGGCGTAGTCGGCATAGGCTATGCGGATGGCTATCCCCGCCACATGCAACAAGGCACACCGGTTTTGATTAACGGCGTCCACTGCCCCCTCATTGGCCGCGTATCTATGGATATGATCACCGTCGACCTACGCGCCTGTCCGCAGGCCAAAGTAGGGGACGAAGCGATTTTGTGGGGGCGCGACCTCCCCATAGAACTCATCGCCCAAAGAGCCAATACCACACCCTATACCCTATGGGTCGGCATTTCCCAGCGGGTGAAGTTTGTGGAAAAATAGGATTATAATCCTAACGGCGCATTACCATGCTAGAGAGTCTCTTTCCTTTAAGTGAGCAATTTTTAGAGCTGCAATACCGGCCTTATATGCGTTATTTTATAAAGCAGCATACGTTTGATCACCGATTTACCATTATTCGCGGCCAACGTGGCGTAGGGAAGTCTACCGTTCTGGTACAGTTGTTACGCAATTTGCCATTGTCACCCAAACAAATATTATATGTGCCCGTTGATCATTTTTTATTAAAAATTATGCCCTATATGAAATTGCCGAAACCTTTGTGCAATATGGTGGGCAATGTATCTGCTTTGATGAAATTCATAAATATATGAATTGGTCACAGGAATTAAAAAGCATATACGATACTTTTCCAAAACTGCAGATATTTTCTTCGGGTAGTTCTGCGTTAGCTATTCATCGAGGCACACACGATTTATCGCGCCGCGCAGTTGTTTATACCATGCAAGGGATGTCATTTCGTGAATATTTGGAGTTGTATTACCATTTTAATTTTAAAGCGATTGGTTTTGAAAATATATTGACAGCGCATGAAGATTTTTCTAAAAAAATCATAAAAGCGCTCAGCGACAAAAATTTAAATATCCTAGTGTTGTTCTCTGAATATATGCAATACGGATATTATCCTTATTCGATTGAATTTACAGATAAAAATGTATTTTATTTAACCGTTGAACAAAATTTACATACGGTATTAGAGGGCGATTTACCTGCTATTTATCCAACCCTTTCGGGCGCCAGTATAGATAAGATGAAAAGATTGTTAGCCTTTTTAAGCACACACGTGCCATTTACGGTCGATTTAAAAGAATTAAAAATGATTTTAGAAATTGCCGATGAGCGGACACTGAAACAATACATTCAGATCATCGAGGATGCTGGCATTATCACTTCACTACATAAATCAGATAAAAAAATGGATGGACTTAAAAAAGCCGATAAAATTTACCCTGAAAACACGTGCCAATTATTCGCATTAAGTGGCAATGCAGCGATAGATAAAGGCACGCTTCGTGAAGTATTTTTTATTTCCATGTTAAAAGAAAAGTTCTCTATCACCTTGTCGACCATCGGAGATTTTTTGGTTGATAAAAAATACACTTTTGAAATCGGTGGTAAAAATAAAGATGTTAAACAAATGAAGAATTTATCAAACGCCTTTTTAGTGGTTGATGATATAGAGCAAGGGTTTAACAATAAAATACCGCTTTGGTTGTTTGGATTTTTTTATTGAGAATAAATCTCAAATTTAGAGTTGAGCCGCCGGTATTTTTTTCTCTTCTATATCCGCGACCAATGGCTTAAGTGCGGCATCAAGCGTGCTGCCAGGTCGTCCTTGATTCTTATAATAGATTAAAATAGTTTCTTCTTTTTCACTGGGCTGCGACCTTTTTGCTAAGCACTGTTTAATGTCATCGGCCAATCCAACACTAGCGCTACTTTTTTGGAAAAATCTCCATCTGCCATCAGATTGGTAACCAAATATAATCCGCACGGCTCGTTTTAATAGAGAATACTGTTGCTCCTTATCATTTTTTTGGTAATACACTTGATACAGGGGATAAACTTTGCTGTATTGCGCATCTAAGGTTTTGTAGAAGGGCTGTAAATTTTTCCACAATTCTTTAGGTGAATCCTTTGCGTTAGTGTCATAGGTTCTATAATCTGCACCGCGAGAGTTGTTTGTATCTTCCATATACCTTTTTAGTACATGATATATCTCTAAATGCATTAAGCTATTAGTGGCCTTTAATTCCAGTTTGGAATTATCAAGTGGTGATAATACTGCATTTAGCTCACGAACCAGCATTTGACTTTCTTTACTTTTGCGGTGGTAAAAGAAGTTAAACCGGGAGTTATATGTGTTAAGAACCTGTTGTAACTGATTTACATTTACAACGCTTTGTTTTTTGCCTAATAGGGCTTCCAGATCTCCATAGGGTAGCGCTGCAACCCATGCGCGTTTTTCTGACATCGTGCATAGCGCTGCCAAATGCGCATTAGCGCTGGTATTTTGATTGTTTACCAACTCGTCAACCAAGCTTTTTAATGTTTCTTTCGAATCACATTGATTTATTGCATTCTTGTAATACGCATCGTTGCTATCATTTGAATTATCACCTATCCCCGCGGCACTCCCTGTGTTTGATGAACTACTACTAGATATAGTTTTCTGCGATGACTGATCGCGCAGCAGTGCTTTTTTAGAAGAATCATATGAATTTTTAAACTGAGCATGTATATTACTGTCATCTATCTGATCTAATACCTTGCGAATATTGCTGACGGTGCCGACATTTAATTCTTTGATAGACCCTGGTTCAATAAGATTGATCAGAGATTGTTGGTTGGCGCCTTTTTTGAGTAAAGCGATTACGCTTGCCGTACGGCCTGCTTTTAGTGCAATGGTTAGCGCGGTGTCCTTTCCCAAAAATTGCGAAGTAGTCTGATCGATGGGGACAATTGCAGCCTTATTTAATACGGTGAGATGCTGTGGGCATACACGGGTTAATTCTGTGGTGAATAGATCTAGGTTATCGTCTTTCTTCGCACCTGCGGTGATATGTAGCCACGAGCTGCCGGAGGAAGCTTCGATATATGCTCGCATGCCCTGGTCATCGGTAAAAAGCCCGTCGTTTTTCTTGAGGGCCCTTAGCATTACGATGGCTGCATCATAGTGCCCATGGAATAATATTAAGTCCAAGGGGATATAGGGTTTTATTTTTTGCCGCTCGGAGCTGTTCTTTAGCTCAAGGTTTATTTGTGAGCTTAACAAGCGTTGTTGCTCAGAATCGTCAAGCTTTTTGATGGAGTTGATTATGGCTTCAATCACACTCTCTGGCACAGATCCTTGTGGCTGATTGAGGATTGCCTCCCAAAGAGAGGTAAAAAATTCTGCTCTTTTAGATTTTGCAGTTTTTTCTGTTAACGTTCCGACACATTCCAACAAAGCCGCTTCTACAGTTTCTTGAGTCACTTTACCTTCAACTCCAATATCTTGAATGAGTGAATCGATTAATGCCATAATAGACTCCAGTTATTTGGTAAAGCTCGCATTCTAACACAAAAAAATCACCTAATTCAACTCTCTGGGATCTTGGTATAAAGTTATTTAAAATCATGAGGTTAAAATTAAACTATACCCCAAAAAGCTTTCAAATGAGGGGGTTGACAAACTTTTTAGGTAAATGTAAGCTGACTAATTTTGCAGGCTTAATTTCTACCAAGGAGTTTAAAATCATGTACAGTGATATGACTAACACCCCAGGGGCGCCATTAAATCAATGGTTAAAAAAACTACTGAGCCCAATATGCGTCGAGTATGACGGGGATATCACTCTAAAAGAATCTAACGGTCAATTACAGCTGGTGGCTTCTGGCGATATAGATTTTAAGATGTCTATTTTTGCCATGTTGAGCGCCTATGATGGTCACCAGGGTCAAAGCAACATGTGGAAAGAGCCCATTGAGGATGTCATTCTCTCTCTAGATAAGAAGGAATTACGATATGCGCAAGAAAACGAATTCATGCTTAAAAGTGTAGCATCATGGCTAAATTCTCAAGGCTATGATGTTAGACCCGGTAGTAAGCCTTGTGCGACTTTGTATACTAAAGCTAAAGCAGTGAAAGAAAAAAATGGGCGAGAAGTTTTGAAAGAATTTAGGATTTCACTCGCGGTAGCAGAGGCAGTAACAAAGCATCCAGGGACGGTGAAGCTTAGTCTTGACTTTTCAATTCGCACTTACAGTGATCACTTAATGCACCAGCTAGAAGGAATGTATAAGTTTGCAAGCCTTAAGAGTGTGGATAGTGAGACAGGTAATGTGAACGAAAAGCAATTTGTTGTGGAAACACGTGGGCCAGGAGAAGAACATCTTTCCAACATTAGTATCTCTAATGCCGTTGCTTTATGGCCTCAGTTTCAACGCCTAGATATGGTGGCACGCCTTACGCAACGTTTGTGCAGCGATATGACAGATAAGGACGAGATTACAACAATTGAAAACCAGTTGCGCAATATGCACTTGGCTGCATTAAAAAAAATGGTCGATAATTATCAGCCCATTCCTATTCGCCAGACTGTAGAGAGTTCTATGTCTAATCGACGACTTCTTACAGACAACAACACAACGACAACAATGGTGCCAAAACTCAGCGAGAAAGTTACTGAGGCAATCAGAAGCGCTACTGGCTACTTATGCATTACTGATGGGACTACGCGCGGAGCCATGGCTAATCTGGAGGCGGCTTCTCAGCTGGCAATTCGAAACAATAATAGCGCTATTGATACCCGCGCGAGAACAAAGACTGATAAGGAATTTAAAGAGGAATTACAAGAATTACTTAACAAAGACCTAGTTTATGGTCCGGTCGCTTTTAAATTACTACACAAAACGCGTAATCCTTATGCTTCAACGCTGGCTCAGATGGAGTCTAGTATTGCTGCATCTGGAACATCTGCATCCTCATCGTCTTCGTCAAGCAGTCTTATGTTGAATAGCTCACAAGCCCCAAGCACCGCTCTTACTGTGCCAACTCAAGTGTTGGTGTCTTATGCTACGAGCTATGCTTCTTCCTACTCTCATCGGGTGCCTTTGGAATTATATTGGATCGCTGTCGGAGATAAAATGGTGGCACAACTTGGGAGTGATGCAGCGAGAGCCGCACAGTACTTGATTGAGAATATGGATGACAATACCGTAGGAGACCGCTTGGAGGAAATGCGCTCTTTCCTAAATATACACACGGCCTATTATCTGGTTTCACAGGTAGCCGATCAATTTATTAAAAATATCAACGACGGCTTATCAGATGAGATGATCACAAAGCTTTTAGTTGAAATCTTGGGGGTTTCACAAAATAACCTTAGCTTCTACAAAGTAGCCGGTATGGACCGATATAACCGTTATCATCTGGTGTTTGATATGTACGCGCTGGTTGCTTCAAGCTTTCTTGCCAATGATACCTTAATGCATGCAGGCAGGTCGTATAATCATCCCTGGTTTAAGTACGTGGCTTGGGGACAGAATTGTACCGCCTGTTCAAAAAGTGATTGGAAAAATGGCATGGAATTTAAAATTTCCGAGCATTTCAAGACTAACTGGATACGTGGGGGCAGTGCTGAAAGAACGGATGTCAAGCAGAAGGTTACTTCGACAGTCTATAGTGGAGATGGGGGCAGTAGCACACCAGCACCAAGGGATGCATTGGGATCATAACTGTTTAGCTGTCTATTTCTTGTGGAAAACAAGCAAACTCAAACCATGTGGATAAACCCCGAAAGCAAGGGCGAAGCTATGAGAGCTGCAAGATCAGAATATAAACTAAGGTTCTTGCCTAATATACAGGTGCCAGGCGGTGTATTGCCTGGGTATACAACCCATTTTACGACTTTGCTTCCTTTTCTTAATGGCTGGACATCACTGCTAGAGCAGGTAGGCCATAAGCGTGATCATATCGCACTGGAGTTATGTTGTGGTGCCTTACCCAAAGCAGGACTGGCACTAGAGGCGAAGTTAGAGGCAGCCCAAATAGGCTATATAGATGCATCCCTTGCTAACCTCACCCAATGTGCAACCATCGTGCGGGCGGTAAACCCGAAGAGCCAAGCGTTTTTTCTGCACAGTACCTTAGAGCGCGTCGGTTTAAGCTTGCAAGCGGATCTCATTGTGGGCAACCATATCCTGGATGATTTGCTCATTCACCATTATTTAGAACAAACCCATTATAGTGATGAGGCACCGTATCAAAGCCAAGCGCACTTTTTAAGGCTACTCTCTCACATGGTGCCTTATTATCAGCAAATCGATGTTGCGATGTGTGCCTTACATAAACTTGCACATGATTT
>CAZPAA010000036.1:0-11891 GCA_964584425.1 uncultured Gammaproteobacteria bacterium
GTACTTCACTTTCCCCGACGTATTCACCCTCAAGCGCATTTTTGCGCCTTTCTTGGTTTGTATCTTAGGCATAACTACCCCTTTTATTCACCTGTTTATATATAAAAAAATAAACATGCAGGTACAGGCTTACCTGGTATGTTTATTCTGCCCTTGCTGGCCCTGGCCCTGACTGACCCTGACCCTCACCCTAACCCTCTCCCACTCCTAATTCTCATCTCCTATCGAGACCACCAGATGTGGGAGAGGGGATCTAGAGTTATTTACCCTTTTTACTTGAAGCAATCAACATCCCCATTTGCTTGCCTTCCAAGCGGGGGTGTTGTTCTACGATGCCCAAATCTGCAATGTCTTTTTCAATGCGTTTTAGTAATTCAAAGCCCAAATCATTGTGCATGACCTCACGGCCGCGAAAGCGGATGGTGATTTTGACTTTGTCGCCATCTTCCAAAAAACGTTTGAGGCTGCGCAGCTTGACTTGATAATCCGCTTCTTCGGTTGTAGGACGCAGTTTAATTTCCTTAATTTGGATTTGTTTTTGCTTTTTCTTGGCCTCGTGGCTTTTCTTGCGCTGGGCGAACAAAAACTTACCATAATCCATAATCCGACACACGGGGGGCTTTTCATTCGGTGCAATTTCAACCAAATCCAAATTGGCGTCACGCGCTAAGCGTAATGCATCCTCGATAGGCACTATCCCAAGCTGCTGACCTTCATTATCAATCAGGCGCACTTCACGCACTCTGATTTTATCATTTAGGCGAATGTTCTTACTTATAATACCCTCCGATTATTCACTTCTTCCTGTAGATGCAAAATAAAAGCATCCAACGTCATGGTGCCTAAATCGGCTCCATCACGTTTACGTACGGCTAGCGTTTGATCTGCAAGTTCTTTTTTGCCCAAGATCAACATATACGGCACCTTTTCCAAGGTGTGCTCGCGAATTTTAAAGCCTATTTTCTCATTTCTCAAGTCGCTTGTCACCCTAAATCCTTGTTCTTGTAAACTTTTTGCAATATTTTGCGCATAAGTGTTCTGATCATCGCTTATATTTAGAATACTAACCTGCACTGGCGCTAACCACAGTGGGAATGCGCCGGCATAGTGTTCAATCAGCACACCAATAAAGCGCTCTAGAGAACCGGTAATTGCGCGATGCAGCATAACGGGCACGCGCTTAGATCCATCTTCTGCCACATACGTTGCGCCTAGGCGATCGGGCATAGAAAAGTCGAGTTGCAAAGTTCCACACTGCCAAACGCGATTTAAGCAATCGTGTAAATAAAAACTAATTTTAGGCCCATAAAATGCACCATCACCCGGCTCTAAGGTCCAATCCAAGCCTGATTTTTCAACCACGACTTGCAGGGCGCCTTCGGCTTTGTCCCACAATTCATCGGAACCTACACGTTCAAGTGGACGCGTAGAAAGCCGCACACTGACATCCGTGAAGCCGAAATCTTGGTAGACTTTTCGAAGGAGTACAATAAACTTCTGCGATTCACTTTCAATTTGTTCTTCAGTACAAAAAATATGCGCATCATCTTGCACAAAATGACGTACGCGCATTAAACCATGTAATGCGCCGGAGAGTTCATTGCGATGGCACGATCCAAATTCGGCTAAACGTAGAGGCAAGTCACGATAACTTTTAATGCCTTGATTAAATACTTGTACATGACCTGGGCAATTCATCGGTTTAATTGCAAAATCATGTCCTTCTGATTCGGTAATAAACATTTCACCGTGAAATTTTTGCCAGTGCCCAGATTGCTCCCATAAACTCTTATCTAAAATCATCGGTGTTTTAATTTCTTCATAACCATCGGCTTTAATCATCTTGCGAATATACTGCTCAATGACTTGATAAAGGGCCCAACCTTTGGGATGCCAAAATACCATGCCGGGCGCTTCTTTTTGTAAATGAAATAAATCCAGTTGTTGGCCAATTTTGCGATGATCACGCTTGATGGCTTCTTCGAGTCGGTGTAAATACGCATCCAATTGTTTTTTATCATTCCATGCGGTGCCATAAATACGCTGCAACATTTCATTTTTCGAGTCCCCACGCCAATACGCACCCGCAACTTTGGTGAGCTTGAATGCTTTTAAATAACTGGTGTTGGGAACATGTGGGCCGCGGCATAAATCAATAAATTCACCTTGTTGATAAAGCGATAAACTTTCGCCCGAAGGAATGGCGCGAATAATTTCAGCTTTGTATAACTCGCCTTTTTGCGTGAAAAAATCGATTGCTTCATTGCGCGTCATTGTGCTGCGTGTAACGGGAAATTGCTCACCCACAATTTTTTCCATTTGCGTTTCAATTTTGGTTAAATCATCCATGGAAAATCCGGGTGGATAAGAAAAGTCATAATAAAAACCATCTTCAATCACGGGGCCAATCGTGACTTGTGCGCGTGGATATAAACGTTGCACGGCTTGTGCGAGTAAATGCGCGCAAGAATGACGAATGATTTCGAGGCCAGTGTCATCTTTGCCGGTAATGATGCGAAGTTTGCTGTCTTTTTCAATGACGTAAGCGGTATCCACCAACACATCATCGACTTGACCGGCAAGCGCCGCTTTAGCAAGCCCCGCGCCTATCGATTCTGCCACTTGCAATACGCTTACGGGTTCTGCAAATACTTTCTGGCTACCATCGGGCAGTGTAATGACGGGCATTGGGGGCTCCATGCAGAATATAGGCACGAGTGGGATCGAACCACCGACCACCACGATGTCAACGTGGTGCTCTACCACTGAGCTACGTGCCTTTAAAGGTTAAGAAAGCGTGAATTTTATCCTAAATTCCTTGGGGATGGAAGCAAAACTCTTATCGGGCGTACCGTCCAAACGGGCTCCCGGGTGAGAGTTTTGCACTTTACTTTTATATTATCCGGATAAAAGCATCGTCTTTTGGGGGTTGGGGGGCATTTTAAAAAGTTTTGCGTTAGGCTTTGCGGTAGCCAACTTTTTAAAATGCCCCCCAACCCCCAAAAGACGATCACCTTTTAAGCGATCCACATCGCATCACCATAACTAAAAAACCGATACTTCTCCAAAATAGCTTGTTCATATGCAGCAAGTACATGTTCCCGCCCAGCAAATGCCGACACCAACATCAACAACGTAGATCTTGGCAAATGAAAATTCGTTATCAACGCATCCACCACGTGAAATTTAAATCCAGGGTAAATAAACATCCGTGTTTGCCCAGAAAATGGCTGGATACTGCCCGTTTGCATCGCCGCGGTTTCTAAACTACGAACGACAGTTGTCCCAACGCAGACCACGCGTCCGCCTGAGGCTTTGGTGTTTTGAATCAATTCACAAACAGATTGCGGCACTTCCAACCATTCACTGTGCATATGATGATCCGCAATATTTTCAACCCGTACCGGTTGAAATGTGCCTGCGCCCACGTGCAACGTAACATAATCAATCGCGATCCCTTTCGCCGCAATTTTTTCCAATAATGCTTTATCAAAATGTAATCCCGCGGTAGGCGCTGCCACTGCCCCCGGGATTTTCCCGTAGACGGTTTGATATTGTTCTTTATCGGCGGGTTCATCTTTTCGTTCGATATAAGGGGGTAACGGCATATGACCGATTTGCTCTAATACAGTTAAAAACGGCTGATCGGATAATAATTTGACTTGATATAAGCTCTGGCTTTTATCTAAAACGAGTAAACGGACATTGTCGCTTAAAATTAATTCGCTTCCAATCTTTGGGCTTTTACTCGCGCGAATGTGCACTAAGGCTTGGTTACCTTCAAGTAAACGTTCAATTAAAATTTCGATTTGCCCGCCGGTGGCTTTTTGGCCAAATAAGCGTGCTGGAATCACCCGCGTGTTATTTAAAATTAGGCAATCATTTGGCTGTAATAAATCAAGCAGTTGATAAAAATGACGGTGATTAAGCGCGCCCGTTTCGCGATTTAAGCATAATAGACGACTTTGACCGCGCGCAGCCAATGGGTGGGAAGCGATCAACTCGGGCGGTAAATGGTAATCAAAATCACTGGCTTGCATCTGCACATTCTACTGTGAGGTGTGGTAAAATCCAAGCCCATGAGTACAACATCACTATTATTACTGGTCATCCTGATGACCCTCGGTAGAGCCATTTTGATACTAGGCTTGGAAGCCTTGTGCAAAACATCTTGGGCGCGCTCGCGTGCGGTTTATCCACAAAGACCGAATGCGCTTGCTAGGCGCAAGCAGGAACATATTATTTATTTTATCGGCATTATCATTGAAGCGGTTTTATTCTTTTTGCTGGTGATGTGGTCTCATTTCAAATTTTATCCCACCACGCTATTAGGCGTTGTCGTTCTTTTATTATCCTTTATGTTTATTGTTGAACCGCTCTATTATGTTTATCATCGCCTACTGCATACAAAATTTCTGTATAAGCACCATCATATTCATCACCATCAAGCCCTGGTGCCTACACCGATTTCCGGATTTTATTTTACCCTCGTAGAGCGATTATCTTATACAGTATTATTTATTTCCCCTATCATTTTATTAGGGTTGTTAAAATTGCTTTCTATCCCTTTGATCGTGGTTTATGTTTTGGTGTTTGAAGTGATTAATGCGTTGGGGCACACTAATATTAAATTTTCTGAAAAATATCAAAAATCTTTTTGGCATTTGTTTTTATATTCGCCAAATTTTCATGCCGATCATCACAAATATTTTCGCACCAATTATTCTTTATTTATGCCGCTTTGGGATAAGCTATTTGGGACTTATAAATAGATTTTTTTATATACTATTCCTCAGCTTTTGCAAATACTAAACTCACATTTTGCCCGCCAAATCCAAATGAATTAGATAAGACAATATCAACTTTTGCTTCAATGGCTTGATTGGGAACAACGTTTAGCGGAATATCAGGATCGGGCTGTTGATAATTAATCGTAGGCGGCACAATCTGTTCTTGTAAAGTCATTATTGAAAAAACCGCTTCGATTGCGCCCGCAGCACTCAAAGTATGTCCGATCATCGATTTATTCGAGCTCACTAATAATTTTTCACAATGATCGCTAAATAATATTTGAATGCCTTTGCCTTCCATTTTGTCATTCTCTGGCGTACCCGTCCCATGGGCATTAATATAATCCACTGCCGTAGGAAGAATGTGTGCACTCTCTAAGGCTTTTTGCATACAACTTACAATTTTCTCACCACTGGGATGACTTCGTGTGCGATGGTAATTATCCGTGGTGTCACCACATCCCACTAAATAAGCTAAAATAGGCGCACCCCGTTTACGCGCAAATGCCAAATCTTCGAGAACTAATGCTGCGGCACCTTCACCGATAACAAATCCATCTCTGTCGGCAGAAAAGGGTTTCGAAGCCGCTTGTGGAATTTCATTTGCAGTTGATAATGCAGTCAGTAATGCAAAACGTGCAATCGTCTCAGGCATCACTGAACTTTCTGTGCCAATTGCAATACCCACTGTGGTTTGTCCACTTAAAATTTGATCGGCTGCAAGTTGAATCGCGCTGGAACCACTGGAACATGCGGTAATTAAACTCATCGGGATTTTTAATAATCCATATTGCTGTTGCAATTCATAATGCAAATAGCTGTGAATGATATTCCGATACCGTGGCTTCGCAGATTCATCTAACCATGTAGCAAAACGATCTTGCCAGATAACTTCTCGCGGTGATGAGGCCAGTATGATTTGCGCTTGTTCTACATCATGTGCTTGCAGTTGGCTGTGTAAAATCGCTTGCGCTAAAACATCTTGTGTGAGTATGTTTAAGGTGGTCATGGAATGTGGATTCAGATCGATGGTCGCTGCGATGGTGACGGGTAAATGTGTGGTTGGAAAACGTGTGATCCGTTTTACTCCCGAATAACCTTGTATCAGCTGCTGCCAATTGCGGGCAATCCCAGCACCAAAACTGGTGTAAATCCCGATGCCGGTGATCGCTAAGGGTTTCATGCGCGCTCCAAAGAGCACAGTGCATGCCCTAATAAATGACCTTGGCAATGCACCCATATTTTATTGAGTTCACGGTTTTTAGGATAAGCTTGCTCAATTCCTAATTCACTCTTAATGGGCGCGAATAATTCTTGGCGTTGTAAAGCTTGTAGGGCAAAAATTAAATAGCTTGGAAAAGCTGCAGAAAATATCGCACCGGTTAATGTAGACAGTCCCCTTATCCATAATAAATTTTGCATTTGCCATTTCGACCACAACGCTAATTCTTGTTGCAAATGTCCAGGATAACCTGACAGCCCTGTTAATACAGTTATTTCTTCATCTTGTGGCAAAACAGCTTTGGAGGTAACCAACGGCGCTGAAATTTTAGCAAGCGGTCTTATATTGCGTTCAAGCACGGAATCACCACTTTCTAATAGTAAAAAACCGGTGGCAGCACCCAAACAAACACCCCCGTTAATACGATCCCAAATCGGTACGAATTTATCTTTTAGCAATAATTTTTCTGAATTAAAACTCCATAAATTATCTACCGTATCACTCATGCAGACTCCGCCGACCAATACACGTTTTGCTTTTCCAGAGATAATACGTTGATAAGCTATTTGAACAGCCTGCGCGCTTGCTATTTCTTCACCCATCAGCGTCAAACTATGTCCAGTAGTGCCGTGCACAATTGCAATATTTGCGGATAATAAATTGGGCAATTGACCTAAAAATAAGGTAGGCCTTACTTTTTTCATCAACATTTCATTAAAAACAGCATCTTTATTATTTTGAGCAATACATTCGTTAAAAATCTGTTGATCGACGGCCTCATCGCGCGCACCCCCTAAAAAACAGATAATCATATCCGTATCTTTGATTCGGTTTTGATCTTGCTTTAGGCCGGCCATATCCAGTGCTTTGCCTGCGACATACACCGCCGCTTGCATGTTTTTATCCATAGCGCGTCTATCGCTGTGCCTGGGAATTTGCGTTTCTACTGGATAATCTACCATCGGGTGACAAAAATAAGAGGGGTATTTTTCTGCATTCACCCGATATTCATCATGATGATTGAGCACATGCCATAGCGCTTGTTCATCTTCTGGTAAAGAGGAAAGTAGACCATAACCTGTAATATAAACCATACCTACACCTACACGACTAGCTGCGCAATACGCGCACGATCACGCAATAATTGTTCAGCCTGGATTGACGGGATTTCAATGAGCTTTAACCTGACCTCGGCCTTTGCGATAGCGTTGTTTTTGTTAAAGATCTCGCCATTGCAAACGATATACCCGCTGCCATAATGCGATAATACCACTTGTATCGTTAACTGCGCCGCAGGCGATGCCATTTGTCTAAACCGTGTATTTTCTACGCCAAATAAAATAGGCATTTTTTTAAAGCCTTCTAGGCCTACAAATAATAAGCCTGCGGCTTGGGCAATGGTTTCTATCATAAAAACGCCAGGTAATATCGGAAAACCTGGAAAGTGCGCATCAAAGATAAATGAAGATTCGGGTAAGCGCGTCGTGCAAACTATGGATTTATTTTCCTTATCTAAAGTTTTAACCTGATCGATCATGCTGAAATTTAAAAAATCCATTATTTCTTCGCGTCGATCAAGTATTGTACTCGTTCTAAAAAGTGCTGCATGGTTAACATCTGTGAAACATCATCTTGCGTATTGGCTTCTTCTACCCATTTTTCAACGGGAATGCTAATGCCGTATTTTTTATCAATTTCATAGGTAATGTCTAAGAAATCTAAGCTGTCTATTTTGAGATCAGTACTCAAATTGGTATTAAGCGTGATACGATCCTTTTCTATCCCAGAAATTTTATTAATGATATCTACCACACTATCAAATAACTCTGACATTTTTGTGCTCTCTCCTTAAGTAACTTAAAAAAATTCACGGTCTATATACAATAGGGTTTTTTGAAATAAATTGGCCGCATTATCACAGCTAACTGGGTATTTATTCAACATACTTTGGGTAAATTCTTGAGAAAATTGTGGGTTTGAGACTGCGTATGCCCAGTAGGGGTCGACCCCCTGAATAAAATATCGTCCATCCCGAGTGAATCCCAGTACCGGCTTAGCCAAGGGCCATACCCAACTTGGGATGATGCGAAGGTGTATATGCAAGCACCTACCTAAAATCTGGAACTGTTGTTTAATGCTCACTTCTTTACCCATCCCACAAGTTAAATGGAATACTTGGCCGATGGCATCCCTATCATGCAGTAAAAAATAAATACTGCTAGCCACATAATCGACAGGAACATAATCCATTATGCAATTTTTATTAAAAGGGATAAGTTTAGGCGGATTTTTTTTAGCAATTTGAATCAGCGGGAAAATCACATTACCACGCAGCACCGCGCCATTTTCTTTCCGCCCCAAAATAATCGATGGCCGGAAAATTATCACCGGCAAGCTCGCTTTTACTGCATGCAACAAACCTTCTGCAACAAATTTGGTTGATTCATAATTATTTTTAAAGTCATAGGCGTCGGAAAAATCAGTTTCACGCACAACCCCCTTGCGCTGACCTGCTACATAAGCAGTCCCTACATAGCCTAGCGCTTGGAAGTTTGGGTTGAGTTGTTGGCACTTTTTTGCAAACTGAATAATGTTTTCAGTGCCATGCACATTCACTTTTTCTAAAACAGCTTTGGGTTTTTCAAATTTTACTAATGCGGCGCAGTGCATAATATGAGTCACTTTTTGCGCCAGGTTTTGCGTATCATCAGCATTAAGACCGAGCTGCGGCATCGTTATGTCTCCCGTGACCGCAAAAACACGATGTGTGTCAGCAGATAATCCTGATCGCTCTAAAATTTGTTGCAAGCGCTTGGCCGCAGGTAACTGATATTCATCACGAATTAGGCAATAGCATGTCGCATCGATTGCGTGGGTTAATAATGTCCGTAAAAATTCCCCACCCACAAAACCGGAAACCCCAGTTATAAAATAAACATTCGAAGGCATCTTCGCTTAATCCTTTAAAAAGGTCCCATTATACATTTAAATTTTCCCATGTTATAATTTTTTTCCTGCCGAGGTGGCGGAACTGGTAGACGCGCCGGACTCAAAATCCGGTTCCTTCGGGAGTGTCGGTTCGATTCCGATCCTCGGTAGTTTTAAACCCCTAGAACAGATTTAACAAATGGAATGGTCAGCTTACGTTGCGCTTGCAATGAGGCCTTATCTAAAGTATCCAAGATTGCAAATAATTCTGACATGCTCCGCGGACAGCGCCGCAATAAAAATTGGCCGACTTCATCCGATAATACTAATCCACGTAATTTAGCCCGCATCGCGAGTGCGGCAAGTTTATCTTCATCCGATAAAATATGCACCTGAAACACCACGCCCCAAGCTAGGCGCGAGGCCAAATCCGGTAGGCCTAACCCTAAACGTTGAGGCGGATGCGCGCCTGCAATGATTAACGTCTGCCCCGTATCGCGGATCCGATTATATAAATAGAATAAGGCTTCTTCCCAGGGTTTGTTTTGGGCAATCGCATCGATATCATCGATACACACCAAATTAATATGCTCTAAATCATGCAAAATCTGAGGGGTTAACTCGGGCGTAGCGAGTGGTAAATACAGGCTGGTGCGATTTTTTTGGGTCGCATCACAGCATGCGGCTTGAAGTAAATGCGTCCGTCCTGCACCTACCTGTCCCCATAAATAAATAAAAGGATAATCTAAGCCACTGGCGGCAGAAATCAGCGCAGCATTACAATGCTCATTCACACCTTTATAAAAATTATCGAAGGTTGCATCATCACGCAACCCCAATGGGAGTGCTAATTGTGTATTCATGCGTTAAATTGGTAGTGTAATGTATGTTCTTCTGTACTTAGCAGTGGTTGTAATAATTGTCCCATCATTAATTGTTGCTCAAATAGGGATAAGGGAGCCGCTAATTTAACCTTAAAAGAAACACTGTTAGGGCTTATTTTTATCGGCACAATAGAGTCTTGTGCATCTAATGATTGTAAAAATGCTAAAACACGTAAATAACTGTGTGCATCTTTGATATTGTCGACATTTAATACCACACTTTCGGTCGCAGCGCTCATCGCGGTTTTATCAGCGCGTTTTGCTAATTCATTTGCAAAGCGATCCACAGTTTCTTTTATTAAGATTTCAGGTGTGTTGGCTTCAAGCTGCCAATTCACTTGCTCATTGGGTAACAGCAGTGCAAAATCGCCAACCCAGTGTGTGGTTTGTGGGTTTTTAAAGATCCGCGCGGATAAGGTATTGTCTGCTGAATAACGTGTCGCTGCAGGTTTTAGCGCATCAGCGACGTGATACCACACATCATTCAGTTCAACTTGTTGCTGATCAGTTAAGTCTAATAGTGGGAATAAAACTGGCAGACCGCGCATACGCGCATCTGTCATAAATAATTGCTGCCAATGCGCCAATGCGACTTCATATTCGCCCACAATCGCTTGCGTGCCATCTTCTTCTACGACTATCCACACCAAAGTGAGTGGGCGCTCACCGCCCCAGATCGCGATATTATTTCTTTTTAGAAAAGCATCAATGGCTTTTTGATCAAATTGCACGACCAGCGTATTGCCTTCGTAATGGAATTGTTGCACCCAAACAGTGGTTTGTGCGGGCGTGGGTTTTTCCAGTTGTTGAATAGACTTGGAATCGCCGGTTAATTTAACCATGACTTGTTCAAAAGCGTGTTGGATGGCTTGGTCACGCGCGCTCGCTTCTTGATTCTCTACAGGTACTTGCGCAGTATATAGATTATATTTTTCAGCAGACTGACAAATCATTGCCATGCTACATAATAAAACCGCGACCCAAAAATTTAATTTAAATATTTTCATACAAACTCATATTGCCCAATAAAGATCTTTATATTATACGCGCACGCAGTATAATAGGCCACATGATGAAAGATACACAAAACCTAACTTATAAAGACGCTGGCGTCGATATTGAAGCGGGTGATCGCTTAGTTGATGATATTAAAGCCATCAGCCAAACAACGCGCCGCCCTGAAGTATTGGGGAGTATAGGCGGATTTAGTGCACTATTTGAGCTCCCAGCTAAACGTTATAAAAATCCGGTACTGGTTTCAGCAACCGATGGGGTGGGTACCAAATTATTACTGGCCAATCAATTAGATAAGCATGAAGGCGTTGGGATTGATTTGGTTGCAATGTGCGTGAATGATCTGATCGTCTGTGGCGCAGAACCTCTGTTCTTTCTTGATTATGTGGCCAGTGGCAAGCTGAATCTGCCCACGCTTAAAAAAGTGATTACCAGTATTAGCGAAGGCTGCCTACAAGCCGGCTGCGCACTGGTCGGTGGTGAAACTGCAGAAATGCCCGGCATGTACACCGCGGGTGATTATGATCTGGCTGGTTTCTCTGTTGGGGTCGTTGAAAAATCCGCCATTATTGACGGCAGTCAAATCAAGGCTGGGGACGCAGTGATCGCCCTAAGTTCACAAGGCCCTCATTCCAATGGATATTCACTCATTCGCAAAATTGTTGAAGTCTCGCAAACACCACTTGATAGCGTATTTGATAATGGTAAAACGCTTGCAGATATTTTAATGCAGCCCACACGTATTTATGTCAAAGCCGTGCGTGCACTGTGTCAAAAAACCAATGTGCATGGTATTGCGCATATTACCGGTGGCGGCCTACTGGAAAATATTCCCCGCATTCTGCCTAAAAATACCTGTGCAGAACTCAATCACTGGCAATGGCCCCGTATTTTTCACTGGTTGCAACAGCATGGTCGCATTGAACCTACCGAAATGGTACGGACTTTTAATTGCGGTATCGGCATGATTGTGATTGTGGCCGCAGAAGTTTTGAAACGCAGCATTGAATTATTACGTGAACCTGGTTAACTCTCTTGGCCACGGTGGCAACA
>CAZPAA010000037.1:0-8699 GCA_964584425.1 uncultured Gammaproteobacteria bacterium
ACTCCAAGTCGAGCACGGTGTCACAGAACTCGTCACCGGTGTCGACTTAGTCGAATGGCAACTACGTATCGCAGCGGGTGAGCACTTCTTAGTCAAACACGAAGATTTAAAAATCGAAGGCGTTGCAATCGAAGCACGACTTTACGCAGAAGATCCAAGCGAAGATTTTCTACCGAGCACCGGGACAATTGCTTACTTAAACTGGCCAGATTTTGTGCGCATCGATAATGGCATCAAAATAGGCGATAAAATTAGCATTTATTACGATCCACTTCTCGCAAAAGTCATTGCTCATGCAAACACGCATCAAACCGCTTGGCAAGAATTATCATCCGCACTAGCGCAAATTAAAATCGCCGGCGTTAAAACTAATTTAAATTTCCTAAGGCAGTTAGCAGAAAATCCACAGATCACTGCACATCCAGTGGATACACATTTTATCGATCTGCATCCTGAATTATGCAAACCTATCGAAGTGACAGAAATAGATGTCCTCTTAACCGCAATGGCGATTATTTTAAAGCAAAACCAAGACATTCACAGCATTTCCCCTTGGCAGAAAAATATTCCCTGGCGCTTAAATGCACCGATATCACAAAAAATAAAATTTTATCACGGTCAAAAATTATTTGAGCTGCAGATAGAATACGAAAAAGCATTTTATCTCTGTAACAGCCATATTATAAAAGTCATTGACTTTGATCACGAACATCTAACTCTAGAAATAAACAGGCAAGAATACCCACGCACCATCATTTTCTTCGATCATAAAATCTGGCTACTCGGCCCCGAAAATGATTTTATTTTCACCCTGCCAAAAATCAATGAACAATCGAACCAACAAAATCAAAACACCCTACGCGCACCCATGCCCGGAAAAATAATCCAAATCCTCATCAAAGAGGGCGACACGATAACCCTAGGCCAACCCTTAGTCACCCTAGAAGCCATGAAAATGGAACACACGCTATCTGCCCCCCAACCAGGCACCATCAAAGCCATCTACTTTCAGGTAGGGGAGCAAGTGCAAGAAGACGATTGTGTGGTTGAAATAAAATAGGGTGGATTTTCAACCATGGAACCATCAAAGTATCATGGATTTTCAACCATGAATAAGTCAATATATCATGGATTTTCGACCATGCTAATGCTATATTATGGTGGATAAACAACCATAAGAGCGTTCCCTCCATGTACAGATTTATAAATATCATTTTAAATCAATGGGCTGCAGATCCCCTGCGTAAGCCATTGCTATTACGCGGTGCACGCCAGGTAGGGAAGACCTTCGCTGCACGGGAATTGGGCAAGACTTTTACAAAATTTGTTGAAATTAATTGTGAAGAACAGGCGCAAGAATGCACCCTTGTATTTGAAAAAGATTTAAAACCAGATCGTATTCTAAGGGAGCTATCATTACTTGCAGGTGAGACCATTATCCCCGGTGAGACATTATTATTCTTGGATGAAATTCAGGTAGTGCCGCGTGCTATTTTAGCACTGAGATATTTTTATGAAAAAATACCAAATTTGCATGTGGTTGCAGCAGGATCTTTGCTTGAATTTGCACTAGAACAAGTCGGCATTCCGGTTGGAAGAATTCATTCATTCTACATGTATCCCATGACTTGGTTAGAATTTTTAATTGCAAAAAAAGAAAAATTATTGTTTGAGGAAATTGATAAACATGATATCAATAATCCTATGCCAGAAGTTTTGCATAACAAATTATTAGGATTGTTAGGTGAATATTTTGCTTTAGGCGGTATGCCTGAAGTAGTACATCATTGGATTGAAAAAAATGATCCTTATTT
Organism: uncultured Gammaproteobacteria bacterium; assembly: GCA_964584425.1. GTDB lineage: Bacteria > Pseudomonadota > Gammaproteobacteria > JABCZS01 > JABCZS01 > JABCZS01. Next base: position 1,815 of record CAZPAA010000037.1, read on the forward strand.
ATGTTTTAAGACACAACAGACCTTGCTGGATAATTACCGACAAGATTTTGAAAAATATGCCAAGCAATACCAAATAAAATATGTAGAATTACTCTTTGATCAAATCCCAAGACAATTAGGTCAAAAATTTAAGTTCTCAGCTATTCCGGGAGAATATCGCAAGCGAGAACTGGCCCCCTGTTTTAATCTATTGGTTAAAGCAGGCGTTATTCATTCAGTATTTCACACGAGCGCGCAAGGTTTACCTTTGGGGGCGGATGTTGATTTAAATAAATTTAAAGCATTATTTTTAGATATAGGAATGGCACAAGCATTATTAGGGCTTGATTTAAAAGAATGGATTTTAAATCCCGCGCATGCTTTTATTAATCAAGGTGCAATAATAGAGGCTTTTGTTGGGCAAGAAATTTTGGCTTATTCTCATGCTTTTTCTCAAAAAAATATTTATTACTGGCAGCGGGAAAGTAGAACCGGGAATGCTGAGGTGGATTATATTTTACAAATTGGCCAGGATATTATTCCTGTCGAGGTAAAAAGTGGCACTACTGGGCGTTTAAGAAGCATGCATGAATATTTAGAGCATCATCGTCACACGCCTTATGCAATACGGTTTTCAAGTCAAAATTATTCTGCGCATGAACAACTATATAGTTATCCGTTATATGCAATTGCAAAGGCCCTAGGGAAAAATTGGTTTATGAGTGACAAGTAACAAATTAGGCTTGTGTAAACATCATGAGAGTTAGAAGGGAAACAAATTTTTGCACAAAACTGCATTTTTTTATGTTTTGTGCAAAAAAAATCATAAATAAATTTTGCACAAAACATACTTTTATGACATTTTGTGCAAAATCGATCTATTTAATGGAGGGTATCGTTGAGCTTAAACACTAAATTCCCCCAAAACGCCAACATCGATACTGCAAGTTATCAGAAAATGTATGCAGAATCCCTAACGCACCCAGAACAATTCTGGAACGAACAAGCAAAACGCTTAACCTGGTTTAAACCTTGGGATAAATTATTTGAGGGCGATTTAGGTAAAGGTGAAATCGCCTGGTTTTTAGGCGGAAAAATTAATACTTGTTTTAATTGTGTCGATCGTCATCTAGAACATTTTGCGCAGAAAATCGCACTGATTTGGGAAGCAGAAAATGGCGAGAACCACACATTCACTTATCAAATGTTGTATGAAGAAGTGTGTCGCGCAGCAGCCATATTAAGATCATTAGGCGTGCAAAAAGGCGATCGCATCATTATTTATTTGCCGATGATTCCAGAATTAATGTTTACCGTACTCGCCTGCGCGCGTATCGGCGCAGTGCATTCTGTAGTATTTGCGGGATTTTCTGCAGAAGCACTGCATTTGCGTATTCAAGATTGCAATCCACGTCTCGTTGTCACAGCGGATGGCGGTTATCGCCGCGGACAGATGTTCGCGATTAAACAACAAGTGGATCAGGCTTTATCTTCGCTAAATATTGAACATGTGTTGGTTGTGCGACGCACAAATCAAACTATCGATTTTAAAGAAGGGCGCGATATTTGGTGGTATGAACAAGCGCAGAATATCGATAAAAGCCTGGGCGAAAAAGTCGAAGTGATGGACGCAGAAGATCCCTTATTTATTTTATACACCTCAGGATCAACCGGTAAACCTAAGGGTATTTTGCACACCACCGCAGGCTATTTACTCGGTGTGCATGTTTCTTATTATTATGTCATGGATTATAAACCTACGGATATTTTTTGGTGTACCGCCGACATTGGCTGGATCACTGGCCATTCCTATTTGGTATATGGACCTTTAAGTCATGCAGCAACAACGCTCATGTTCGAAGGCGTACCCAATTTCCCAGATCCAGGCCGGTTGTGGGAGATTGTAGATAAATATCAAGTCAACGTTTTTTACACCGCGCCAACATTGATCCGCATGTTAATGCGCGAAGGCGATGAATGGGTGAAAAAATATCAACGCTCATCATTACGTTTATTAGGCAGTGTCGGCGAGCCGATCAATCCAGAAGCCTGGCGATGGTACCATCAAGTGGTCGGTGATAATCGTTGCGCAATCGTAGATACTTGGTGGCAAACAGAAACGGGTTCGATTATGGTAACGCCTTTAGTCGATTGCTGGCCACAAAAACCAGGCGCTGCAACTAAACCCTTTTTTGGCGCAGCACCCGTATTACTAGATGATTCCGGTTCGGAATTATTTGGTGAAGCCACAGGCTACTTATGTCTTGCCAAACCTTGGCCTTCCATGATGCGTGCAGTGTACGCAAACCCGCAAGGTTTTCACAAAATATATTTATCCAAATTTCCCAATTATTATTTAACCGGTGATAAAGCGCATCGTGACAGCGATGGTGATTATTGGATAATCGGCCGCAGCGATGATGTATTAAATGTCGCAGGTCATCGCATCGGTTCAGCAGAAGTAGAACATGCGCTAGTCGCACATCCCGCCATTACAGAAGCGGCTGTAGTAGCCATCCCCGATCCCATTAAAGGCGAAGCGATTTATGCATTCGTCACTTTAAAAAAAGATATAGAGCCCTCAAAAGAGTTAGCGGAACAAGCGTGCGAATGGGTCACAACCGAAATCGGAAAATTTGCAAAACCGAGCTTTATTCAATGGACACACGCACTACCCAAAACGCGCTCAGGAAAAATCATGCGAAGGTTACTACGTAAAATTGCAGCAGGTGAATATACTGATTTGGGCGACACTTCAACCTTGGCAGAGCCATCAGTGGTCGAAACATTAATTCTCGAGCACAAATCAGTACATCACTTATAACAATATTATTTTTTATCTTTTTTAATAATAAACAGCGTATGTTTTTTATCTTGTTCAGGCAATTTAAAATAATGCAGCGGAAAAAAATGATTCTTTTTACAGTAGTCGATCTTAACAAACAAAGTAGGGCATGCATTCATAAGAAACCTCCTTTTAAGTTTATTATTATCTGGGTTTTAATCATTATGAAATAAGCTAAAACATAGTTACAATTGAGAAAGGCGTAAGTTTGTGTGAGCCTAAGGCCATGAGTGGATCAGCTATTTTTAGTCGCAGGGTAGAGTGAAAGTCATAATATGTTTGTATTTCACCCTGTATGTGGACAAAATAACCTTGTATTTTATCTAAACTCAACCTAAAATAACCTTGTATTTTGGGAGTAAAATATGCTTTTTCGCCAAATTTTGACAGAGTTACAGACTTGGGCCGCAGGATCCAAACGTAAGCCATTGATTATTCGAGGGGCAAGGCAAGTTGGCAAATCAACGGTGGTACAGTTATTAGCCGATTTATTGGGGCTCAATTGCGTTATATTAGATATGGAGCGCCACCCCGAATATGCTGAGTTTTTTGCAAGTAATGAGCCCCAGATGATCATCCAACTGATTGCTTTGCGCATGAATCAACCTATTATCCCCGGGAAAACGTTATTATTTATTGACGAAGTGCAAGCAACGCCACGAGTACTCGCTTGCCTTCGATATTTTTATGAAGAATTACCAGAACTGCACATCATTTGCGCAGGATCCTTATTAGAATTTGCATTGGAACATTTATCATTCTCCATGCCTGTAGGTAGAATTGAGTATGTATATTTAGGCCCGATGAACTTTGAAGAATTTTTATCTGCATTGGGAGAAGAAGGTTTATGTGAGTTTTTATCATCTCATAAAACTATTCCTGAATTGATTCACAAAAAGCTACTGGATTTATTAAAAATATTTTTAATCGTTGGCGGCATGCCCGAAGCGGTACAAAATTATGTATCCAATCGTGACTTCATGTCTGTAGAACGGGTCAAACATTCTATTTTAGAAACTTATCAAGATGATTTTGCAAAATATGGATCATCTGAAAATATGCTACGATCTATATTCGAAAAAATCTCCGGGCTTATCACAAAAAAAATCAAGTACAGCGAAATTAACCCACATATTAAAAGTAATGTGGTTTCTAAAAATATTAATCAGCTCGCCACTGCTAAAGTGATCACGAAAATTTATCACAGCGCATGTAATGGCATTCCTTTAGGCGCGCAAATAAATGAGAAAATTTTTAAATTAATATTTTTAGATGTAGGTTTATTGTCCACACAATTGGGGCTCAGTTATTTAGATCTACATAATATAGATGAACTAAATATGATCCACCAAGGCATACTCTCAGAGCAATTTATCGGACAACATTTGTTATATCTAAGACCTTATTATGAGCCCCCCCAACTCTATTATTGGGTACGTGAAGAAAAATCATCCCAAGCTGAAATTGATTATGTTATAACACACAGACAAAAAATAATCCCAATTGAAGTAAAGGCAGGAAAAACAGGACGACTTAAATCATTACACATATTCATGAAAGAAAAATCAGTTCCCCTAGGCGTTAAAATCTCCTCACAATTACCTGGAATAAATCAAGTTGCTGAAGGCAACACCATTATTTCCATGCCACTTTATATGATTAATCAACTGCGGCGGGTGATAGACTTTGTTTTATAAAAAATAGATTCTAATTTTTAGGTAATCAGAACAGAGCAAAATGTACTGTCTGCAATATTATCGCATGATGCGTCATTTAAAATTAACCCAACAGGCGACTTTCAAAGCGAAAGTGATAGACTATACGCAGACTGGAATCCCAATGACGAGCGCGGAACTGACGGATATTATCCAATTGATTGTGAAATATCGGAGCGCATAAAAAAATAATTATTTACTTTTACATTGTGTAAAGCCGTTACTGGCGGAGCTAGATGAAACTGCAGTTGTCGTTGTTCCACCATTAACATGTCCAGGGTGATTATTTGTGCCCGCACCGGTAGTGCTGCTTGCATTTTCAAGCCTAAGCAAATTTTTATCGAGTGCTTCTAAATCAGCTGTACACTCCGAAATCATAGGCATAATGGACAGCATTCCAAATATCATCAGTGCTTCAGGAATACGGCTTGGGTTAAATGATATAAGCTCATGTGCCTTGCAATATTTTTGCCTATTTGCCACATCATTGGGTAAATGAGCATAGGCTTTGGTAAGAATGAGAAATGGAAAAATAAACCTAGTTAACATTTGTTCGTTAGAGGTTGATTGGGGATATTTCGCGATATCCTCTGGCGTACTTTTTAAGGATTGCAGTGTCTGTGTTAACAATGCGCGAGATGTATTTGTTATTCGATTTGTTTCATCAAGAGTGCTGGGTTGCCTTTCAAGCGCCTGCAAATAAGGTTTTTTGTCAAACACGGCGTGTGCAATGAAATCATTGAGTGTTTCATCAGAAATGGTAAACAGCGTATTCATTCGCATCTGCCAATAAATAGTCCCAATTTCCTTGTAGGTAGATTCTTTGAGTTGCGTAGGCCGCAGGATGCGAATGGATGCTTGTGGTAATAAAAAGCCTATTTGTTCAGCAATAGATTTCCCTAAAGCTTGGAGAATTTTTTTTGATCGCATTTTATCTCACTACCCTTAAAATGAACTCGAACTTTGCGTTCCATCATATTCAATCTTAATTAAAGTAGCAAGGGTAAATAACTTAATTATTTGTTAATGGCATGATTTATATGGTTGACAAAGCAAAGCAAAAAAAAGTACTATGGCTTACTTATAAACATTGAAGCCCACCATGACCGTCAGAAAACTCTATCAAGAACTCAGCCAATTGGCCAAAGGCCCTTTTTCCAACCTTGAAGAACAGTATGAAAAATTTATGTCAAAAGCAGTGGAGCTTGATGAGGCGCTACAAGCAGCCGACCTAGATGGTTATAAAAACCCCAAATCTGCATCTTTTGCTGAGTTTATTCAGTTTTTTAACCAAATTTATATGACCCATCCAGATATCAATATACAAACACTGGCGGCAGGACGTATAGCCTCAAGATACAGTAGCACCACGCCAAAATCTGGCTTACCGCTCACAGATAACCCTGGGCTTAACAAAAAGGCGCATCCCCATCTTAAAAAAATAGAAGAATGGTATGTAAAAGCCATTACCCATGGCAGGGGCGAAGTGAATTCACGCATTATTTTTCAGCTAAAGAATGGACTGGTTGATTATTTAAGTAAATTGTATGGACGTAGAAAGCTGATGTTACAGGCAGCAGGCTGCTTAGCCTATTGGGTGTCCGCAATGACGGATTCTGCGCATAATGATGAGTATGCATTAGTGGAGGCCGTTTCACAATTAACGGCGCTGATCCAGGAATTGCCAAAAGATGTCACCCTAGAAACCCCCGAAGTTCAAGCATTATTAGCAGCGCTCGGCAAAGCCATGTTATTAATGAGCCAATTGCCGGATCGTTCCTATATTGAAATAGTACTCCTTGAAAATGCACATAGTAATCCACGTGATATTGAAGCTAGAACCTTAGCCACGGTCGGTCTATTTTTAGCAAAAACGCCAAGTAAGCCTGGTAAAGGACCTGATTTTAAACAGGCGGCGAAATGGTTAAAAACCTGTTTAGATATAGGAAAGACGCAGGAGAATGAAGGTATTGGTGCGGGTTATGCTGCACGCTCGAATTTCAATTTCGGTGATATCTTTGAAAAAAATCCTGATGTTGTCGAATCGATGAAGGCCTTAGATAAAAATGCTTCCATATTGAACGCTTATCAGTTAACACCCAAAGCGCAAAAATTTGTTAAGTATGTGCATGAGCAGGTGGAAAAACAATATAAATATAATTATTAAAATCTCCCTTTTTCAAAGAGTGTTGTTGCATAAATGTGAATATCTTCGTAGGGACGCAACATGTTGCGTCCCAGAGTCGGGTTTAAACGATATAAATTAATTATTCCCCGTAAAAAACAATGTAGGCACTTGTAGTTCAGTTATTCACCCCAACACCTGGACGCAACATGTTGCGTCCC
>CAZPAA010000037.1:8799-11725 GCA_964584425.1 uncultured Gammaproteobacteria bacterium
CGTCCCTACGAAGAGGTTAATATTTATTCCATGGGCTTACATTTCATATTACCTCACTCCTGATCTATTATTGGATCATTTCCTCCAATAAGGATCAACCATGGTTCTCCCCCAAAAAGTAAAAATTGTCGAAGTCGGCCCACGCGATGGTTTGCAAAATGAAGCTGAAATTCTAAGCGTTGCTGATAAAATCACCTTAATCGAAAAACTCTCCCATACCGGTTTGCAATTTATCGAAGCCACCAGTTTCGTCGCAAAAAAATGGATCCCGCAATTAGGCGATGCTGAAGAAGTGATGACCGGTTTATCCAAACAAAAAAATGTCATTTACTCCGCATTAGTGCCGAATTTGATCGGCCTTGAGCGTGCAATCAATGTACACATCGATGAAGTCGCCGTCTTTACCGCAGCCAGTGAAGCCTTCACTCAAAAAAATATTAATTGCACCATACAAGAAAGTTTAGAGCGATTTATTCCGGTGTTAAATTTAGCCAAAGAAAAAAATCTAAAAGTCCGCGGTTATGTTTCCTGCACACTCGGCTGCCCTTATCAAGGTTTCGTTGCGCCGCAAGCCGTTGCCGATGTTGCGAAAAAGTTATTTGACATGGGTTGTTACGAAATTTCTTTAGGCGACACGATTGGTGTTGGGACTGTAAATAAAGTGAATTTAATGTTAGACGCAGTGATGCAAGTGGTACCCTTCGATGCACTCGCGATTCATTTTCATGACACCTACGGACAAGCACTCATCAATATCTACGCTGCACTGCAAAAAGGCATTCACATTATCGACAGCGCAGTTGCAGGCTTAGGCGGCTGCCCCTACGCAAAAGGTGCATCCGGCAATGTCGCCACCGAAGATGTTTTATACGCACTGCACGGATTAGGCATACACACCAACGTTGATTTAGATAAAATGGTTGCAGTGGCGCATTGGATCAGCGAAACATTAGGTAAACCAGTACAATCTAAAGTCGCACGGGCATTAAAAGCATGAAAATCGCACAAATGATGGATTTTATTCAAGGCGTCAATCAAACCTATCATTTATCGATTCAAGATTATTCTGCGTTATATCAATGGTCGATCACGCATCCCGAAGATTTCTGGAAAATGCTCAGCGAATTTTGTGAAGTGAAATTTTCTAAACCTTTTGAAAAAATTTTACAAACCGGCGAACAAATGATCAACGCACGCTGGTTTGTGGGCGCGGAGCTTAATTTTGCGGAAAATTTATTACGACATAAAAATAATCATCGTGCTTTGGTGAGTTATGATGAGAATGGTCAGCGCGCTGCGTATTCTTATGTGGAACTCTATGAACTAGTTGCAAAATGTGCGGCGGGGCTTAAACACCTGGGTATTCAAAAGGGTGATGTGGTTGCGGGGGTGATGCCCAATATTTCAGAAACCATCATCGCCATGTTGGCAACCACTTCTCTAGGCGCAACTTGGACAGCTTGTTCACCTGATTTTGGCGCAGCCGGTATACGTGATCGGTTTTCTCAAGTGTCTCCTAAAGTGATTATCGCTGTAGATTCTTATATCTTTAAAGGGAAAAAAATTCCATGTGGAGAAAGTGTCAAAACTTTAGGCATTAATACCATTTGGGTGCCACATGATTGGAATAAATTATTAGATAACCCAGCAAAAGAAATTGATTTCGTACCAGTGCCCTTTAATCATCCGGTATATATTTTATATTCCTCCGGCACCACTGGCGCACCTAAAGGTATCGTGCATGGCGCAGGCGGCACCTTATTACAACATTTAAAAGAACTGATTTTACACACGGATTTACGCAATACCGATACGTTATTTTATTACACCACCTGCGGCTGGATGATGTGGCATTGGATGGTGAGCGGCCTTGCAACGGGTGCCACATTATTTTTATACGAAGGCGCGCCGCTTTATCCGGAGCCAAAACACCTATGGGATTTAATGGTCAAAGAAAAAGTCTCCATCTTCGGTACCAGTGCGAGATATATTTGCGCCATTGATAAAGCCGAATTTTCTCCTAAGAATCACTATGATTTAAGCCATTTGCGCACGATTTTATCAACCGGCTCGCCCTTGAGCGCAAACGAGTACGATTATGTCTATCGCGCCATTAAAAAAGATGCACAACTCTCATCCATTTCAGGCGGCACCGATATCATTTCTTGTTTCGCATTAGGCTGCCCAATTTTGCCGGTATATAAAGGCGAATTACAATGCCGCGGCCTTGGCATGCGTGTTGAAGTGTATAACGAAAAAGGCCAATCCATCCACGAGGAAAAAGGCGAATTAGTCTGCACCGCGCCATTTCCATCCATGCCGATTTATTTTTGGAATGATCCTCATAATAAACGTTATTTACACAGTTATTTTGAAAAATTCCCAAACGTCTGGGCACACGGCGATTTTGCGAAAATCACCGCACATGATGGCGTCATCATTTACGGTCGATCCGACGCGGTATTAAAACCCGGCGGCGTACGCATCGGCACCGCAGAAATTTATCGCGTCGTAGAAAAAATTCCAGAAATATTAGAATCCTTGGCCATCGGCCAACCCTGGCAAGACGACATTCGCATCATATTATTTGTAGTCCCCCGCGAAGGCATCACCCTAGATGACACCCTGCGTCAAAAAATCAGCGAAACTCTAAAACACGAAGCAAGCCCCAGACACGTCCCCGCAAAAATCATCCAAGTAAAAGATCTCCCCCGAACCATCAATGGCAAACTCTCAGAACTCGCAGTCAAACAAGTAGTCATGGGACAACCCGTAGAAAACATCCAAGCCCTAGCGAACCCAGAAAGTCTAAAACAATTCATAGGAATACTATCCTAATAAATTGCAAAACTCCCAACGGAATTCATTCCAAACGGGTGGCCGGAGGGAAACTTTTCACGCGCAGCTTGCGAGCATGAAAAGTTTC
>CAZPAA010000038.1:0-11652 GCA_964584425.1 uncultured Gammaproteobacteria bacterium
GATTAACTATAGCCTCTGGAATATAGATCCCCGCCTACGCGGGGATGACTGGGACAGCGGGGATGAGGCTCTGGAGATGGCAGCTACCACCTGTTCTCTCGTTGTCAAATCGCTTAAATCAAAGGCAATAGGATTTTTTCGTTGTTTCCCGTATAAATCGGGTGGAATAGGAATATCTGGATGAGATTTAGGTTCTAAATGCCTTAATGTTGCAATGGGATCTTCAATCAAACTTTCAATAGGCGTATTCTGATCTTCAACTTGATGTACGAAAGAAGTATTTGCGCCATTTTCAATTAAACGGCGGACTAAATAAGCGAGTAAATGTTGATAATCACCTACGGGAGCGTAAACACGACACTTGATTGATTCTTGCGTCATGATCACTTTGTATAATTGCTCGCCCATGCCATGTAAACGCTGAAATTCAAAATCACGATCATCACCTGTTATTTGCAATATCGCTGCGATGGTATAAGCATTATGCGTAGCAAATTGTGGATAGAAAATATCAGGAGATTTTAATATTCTTTGTGCACATGCTAAATAGTTAACGTCGGTGGTTATTTTTCGGGTAAATACGGGATATTGCGCAAGTCCTTGTTCTTGAGCACGCTTAATTTCGCTATCCCAATAAGCGCCTTTAACTAAACGTAGCATGATACGATGTTTATATTTTTTTGCTAAATCTTCACACACATCTATTACCGGCAGCGCGGCTTTTTGATAAGATTGGATCGCTAAGCCAAAGCCGTCCCAGTTTTTGAGTTCTGCTGAGGACAGTATTTGATCGATTAAACATAAAGATAATTGCAAGCGATCATATTCTTCAGCATCTATCGTGATCGCTATTTTATATTGTTTTGCAAGTGCGCATAATTCAATCATTCTAGGAACTAATTCTTTTTTTAAGCGCTCGATTTGTGTGTATTGATACCGTGGATGCAGTGCAGAACATTTAATCGAAATGTGACCGCGTTGTTTTTCACCAACCGTTTGAATCGCAGATTGATAAGCTGCAAAATAACGATCTGCATCATTTTGCGTTTTTGCAGCTTCGCCTAGCATATCAAAAGAGTATAAATACGCTTTATCTGTTTTTTCTAAAGCCGTTGTTAAATCTTCACCCAAAACAAATTGCGCACCGAGTAAGCGCACGCCCTCACGTACCAAGGGCAAACTTATTTTCGTTAAAATTTTGTTATGCAGAACGGTAGTCAGCAGAGCATCGGCGGTGTCGTTGTCGGGAATGCGCAGTAAACTCTCAGCCAAACCCATTAGCGCAATGCCTTCGGAACTATTCAATTGGTGCTTATTTAGAAAATGATGCAAAAAACTGAATGTGTGATTACTTCGCACCGTTTCTATCCAACCGCGCGCAAGTGTTTGAATTTTTGTGTGGTTTAAAGCAGTTAAATCAATGTTCTGAAGTAAATGTTGAACTGCATCATTCTCAGAACGATAAGCAGCCAGGCCGATATTACGCAAATCATTTGCTTTCATTTTTACTCCTTTTACAATTTCCCGTCATTGCGAGCCGAAAGGCGAAGCAATCCAGGTTCCCATGCCAATTTGAGTACTGAACCTGGATTGCTTCGCCTTTCAGCTCGCAATGACGGGATTTAAAAATTTTATCCCTGGGCTTGTAATTCCTGATGTCGTCGTTGCATGACTTCTATCACATCATCTAAGCTTTTACCGCTACCGACTAATAAAATTAATGCGTGGTACCATAAGTCAGACATTTCTTCACACAAGTTTTCCGGTTCGGCGACAGCGGCTAATGCCACTTCGACGCCCTCCTCGCCTACTTTTTGTGCGAGTCTGGTTAACCCCTGTTGTAGCAGTTTTGCGGTGTAGCTATTTTCAGGATTATCCATTTTTCGTTTAATAATGACTTGTTCTAAATAAGCTAAAAATCCCGCGCCTTCAGCAGTTTTTTCGGTAAAGCAGCTGGTGGTGTTTTGATGGCAAGCAGGACCATGTGGGATCACTTTAACGAGCAAGCTGTCTTTATCGCAGTCTTCTTCTATTGAAACTAATGTAAAATAATGGCCTGAGGTTTCACCCTTTACCCATAAACGTTGTTTGCTGCGGCTATAAAAAGTTACGCGTTTTGTATCTAGGGTTTTCTGGTAAGCTTCTTGATTCATGTAGCCTAGCATTAATACCTGTAAGGTTTTACTGTCTTGAATAATCGCGGGAATTAAATTATCTGAATTAAATTTCATTTGTTCCTCACATTGTTTGTTGTGTCATCTGCGAATGCTAATATTGTGCTCTTGTAAAAATTGCTTTAATGTTGCAATTTCTATTTCTTTATTATGGAAAACGCTCGCGGCTAATGCGCCATCGACTTTGACGAGATTAAATACGTCTAAAAAATGTTGCATATTCCCAGCGCCACCTGATGCAATTAATGGTACATGGGTGATGGGTCTTAATTGAGATAATTGCGTTAAATCATAGCCCTGGCGCATGCCATCTTGATTCATGCAGTTGAGAACAATTTCTCCGGCGCCGCGTTTTTGTACTTCAACGATCCAATCGGTTGTTAATCTTTTCGCTGATTTTATGGTTTTTTCATTGCCGGTATATTGATACACATGATAGTCATCATTTTCGAAATGACTGTCGATACCAATGACGATACATTGCGTACCAAATTTATCAGCCAATTCGTTAATTAAATTTGGATTTTCTAATGCAGGAGAATTAATTGAGATTTTATCCGCGCCTCTTTCTAAAATTTTACCTGCGATCTCTACGCTGCGAATGCCGCCTGCGACACAAAATGGAATGTTAATTTGCCGCGCTACATTTTCAACCCATTCAAATGAGACGCTGCGTGATTCACCACTTGCAGTGATATCATAAAAAACCAATTCATCTGCGCCGGCTTCAGAATACTTTTTTGCAAGTTCAACAATATCACCTACAACTTGGTGATGACGAAATTGGATACCTTTTACCACGACGCCATTTTTTACATCTAGGCAAGGAATGATTCGTTTAGCAAGCATGGTGTGAAATCCCTATCGCTTCATCTAAAATAATTTGTCCTTCATATAAAGCTCTACCAATAATACATGCGGATAATTTATTTTGGTTTAATAGTAAAATATCATCTAAGCTTGCGATACCACCTGAGGCTTGTAATTGCAGATCGGGGTAGATGCGTAAAATATCTTGATAGAGTTTGATATTAGGGCCTTGCAAAGTTCCATCGAGTGAAATATCGGTACATAATGCATACATTAATCCTGCGTCTATATATTCTTTTAGAAAATCAAATAACCGCTGTGAACTATTTTTTTGCCAGCCATGTGTTGCGATATAATAATGATCGTTAATCTTATTAACATCCAGTGCTAAGACAATTCGCTCACTGCCCCAGCGCTTAAACCAAGATTTGACTAGAGATGGATTTTGCACAGCTAAACTACCGATGACAATGCGTTTTACACCTGCATGAAATAATTCATCAACTTGATTCGCTTCTCGAATGCCGCCGCCGGTTTGTACATTTAAATGTGATTGTTTACAAATGTTTTCAATCAAATCGCGTTGGTGTTGCGCAGGATCTTTTGCAGCATCCAGATCAACAATATGCACCCATTGACTGCCTGATTGTTCAAATTGTTTGATGACTTGGAGTGGATCTGCGTTATAAACTGTTTGTTGATTGTAATCGCCTTGGTATAAGCGTACGCATTGGTTGTGACGAAGATCAATGGCTGGAATAATGTACATGATGTTTCCTTATATTTCCGTCATTGCGAGCGTAGCGCGGCAATCCAGGTTCCAATCTCATTTAGAAATTGAAACCTGGATTGCCGCGCTACGCTCGCAATGACGGACATCTAACGTAACTCTAAAAAATTCTTTAACAACTGCTCGCCCACTGCACCCGATCGCTCTGGGTGAAACTGCATTCCGTAGAAATTATCTTTTTTTACAATTGCGCTGAATGCTTGGCCATATAGTGTTGTTGCTAAGCTATATTCGCTAACAGTTGCAAAATAACTGTGAACAAAGTAGACATAACTATCACTGCGAATATCCTTGAATAAATCATGCTGCTTTATCATTTGCAAAGTGTTCCAGCCCATATGTGGAACAATCAAATCACCGCTAAATTTATTAATTTCGCCTGGAAATACCCCAATACAGGGTATTTCACCTTCAGATGAAAATTCATACAACAACTGCATGCCTAAACAAATGCCCAATACCGGCTGGGTTAAATTTTTAATCACGGAAATTAAATTTAATCTTTGCAAATTTTCCATCGCAGGTTTTGCTGATCCTACACCAGGTAAAATCACGTGGGACGCTTCACAAATCATTTTTTCATCGGTAGTGACTAAACATGGGTAACCCAAGCGCTCCAGCGCAAAAACGACCGAAGCTATATTGGCCACACCGCTGTTAATCACTGCGATCATAATACGCCTTTGGTTGATGGTAAATCAAAACCTTGCTGGGTAATGGCTTGCTTTAATGCGCGCCCTACGCCTTTGAACATACTCTCGACCATATGATGGGTATTCTCGCCGGTGGTTTTAATATGTAAAGTTGCATGCAGCCCATCTGCCAGTGATCGGAAAAAATGTGGAATCATTTCTGTTGAAAGCTCTCCTACATTTTCTCGATTAAAATGTCCGTCGAATTCAAAATAACTGCGTCCACTTAAATCTAATGCGACCTGTGTGAGTGCTTCATCCATGGGTAATAGAAAACCATAACGGGTAATTCCGAGCTTATCACCTAAGGCTTTACGAATTGCTTCACCTAATGCCAATGCGGTATCCTCAATCGTGTGATGCTCATCAATATGCAGATCGCCCAGTACTTCTAAGGTTAAGCCCATCCCGCTGTGTTTTGCTAGCTGCTCTAGCATATGATCAAAAAACCCGATGCCCGTTTTAATTATGATGGGATGCGGATTATCTAAGTTAACGTTTACATCGATGTGTGTTTCTTTGGTTTTTCGCACAACATGTGCTGTTCGATTTTGATTTAATATTTGCCTGGCAATATGTTCCCAGGTATTGGTTTTATTATAAGGGATATACTGTATCCCCATATTATCTGCAAGTTCATGATCGGTTTTTCGATCGCCAATTACATAACTTTGATCAAAATCTAAGGTATTACTTTTTAAATACTCAAGAACTAATCCAATATTTGGCTTACGACATTGGCAATGATCTTCCGGCCGATGTGGGCAAATTTTGATATCATCAAAAATAATTCCTTGGGAAGATAAAATATGCATCAATAATTGATGAGGCGGATCGAAGTCTTTCTGTGGGAAACTTTCAGTCCCCAGCCCATCTTGATTGCTAACCATGACCAGCTTAAAACCCCCTTGCTGTAATTGCAATAATGCGGGGATCACATGCGGCTCTAATTTAAATTTCTCTAGACTATCAATTTGAAAATCAGGCGGCTCATCAATAATGGTGCCATCTCTGTCGATAAATAAATATTTTATTTTACTCACGCTTTAAAGCTCTCCAATAAATTTTTTAGTTGCTGATTTTCTTCAGGCGTTCCTACGGTAATGCGCACGCAACCTCCTAAGTTTAGCATGCGACTTCTGTCTCGAATAATAATATTTTCTGCGGCACAATGTGCGATCAGTGCTTTCGCATCTTTCACTTTTAGCAAAATGAAATTAGCCTCGCTGTCCCAAACTTTTTCAACATAAGATAGGTTTTTTAAAAATGCGCTGAGTGATTCTCGCGCTTGTTTGATTAACAAAATCTGTTGCTGAATTTTTTCAAGCTTCTCTGCCTGTAATTCTTTGAGAATAATTTCTATCACTGGACTTGCTATTGGATAAGGACTAATCACTTTTTCAAGCAGTTTGATTAATTTTTCATGTGCCAGCACGACACCACAACGTGCGCCTGCCATCCCATAGGCTTTGGATAAAGTTCTTAGCACAACCAAATTATCATATTGATTTAAAAATTGAGTTAGACTTGGATGTTTTGAAAATTCAACATAGGCTTCATCGACAATAATCAACGCTTTATCTTGCAATTGTTTGCACAAAGATAAAATATCTGCTGTTGTATAGGTATTCCCTGTTGGATTATTTGGTGAGCATAAGAAAACAAGCTTACAATGCTTATCCCAAGTTTCTAACATTTTTTTAACATCGAGTTGAAATATGTCAGGAATGAGCGGGACAAATAATACATGCGCATGCTGAATCTGTGCAGATAAGGCATACATATCGTAAGTCGGTGGACATACCATAATGGAATCAATGCCCGCACTACAAAAACTACGCAGCCAAAGATCAATCCCTTCATCACTGCCGCGTGTCATCAGGATTTGCGAAGGCAGGACTTGATATAAATCGGCAAGGCGCTGGCGCAATAATTCGGGTTGGGGTTGTGGGTAGCGATGGATATGTGGGGTATCCTTTTTAGGATAGGGATTTTCATTCGCATTTAAATACACGCCCGCTGCCGCGTGTTCGCGCCTAGCTGAACTATAGGGTACTAATCGAATGATTTCGGGTCTGGCAAGATTTAATAAATTTTCAATCATGACAACTCCTGCAACCGCAGCGATACGGCCAATGCATGCGCATCTAAACCTTCTAGATGAGCAAGTGTCTCAACGCTAGGACCAATTTGTTGCAAGCCTTGTGCAGTTAATTCTTGTACGCTCATATGCAACATGAAGTCACTCAAATTTAGTCCGCTATGATTTCTGGCGTAGCCATATGTGGGTAACACATGATTTGTGCCGCTGGCATAATCACCTACTGATTCGGGTGCGTATTTTCCCAAGAATATTGACCCTGCGCAGGTGATATTGTCTAACAGTGACCGTGCATTGCGCGTTTGAATAATCAAATGCTCGGGGGCATATTGGTTGCTAATTTCAAGCGCTGTAGTTAAATCATTAACAATAATAATCGCACTGTGTGATAACGCGCGGGTAGCGATCTCATTTCTTGATAACTTGGCCAATAGCTTTGCTAATTCATTTTGTAACTGCTGCGCAAAGGTTATTGATAGACAAATCAGGATCACTTGCGAATCTGCACCATGCTCTGCTTGTGATAATAGATCTGCAGCGACAAATACAGGATTAGCAAAATCATCTGCAATGACTAACACCTCAGAAGGCCCTGCGGGTAAATCAATGGCGGCGCCAGTAGCATCATTTGCAACCATCTGTTTAGCCGCCGTCACCCAAGTATTTCCGGGTCCAAAAATTTTATCAACCTTTAATACTGATTCGGTACCATAGGCCATTGCCGCAATTGCTTGCGCACCGCCTAAAGGATAAATCGTATCTATGCCACATAATTTTGCTGCATAAACAATATGCGGGTCAATACTTCCTGATTTATTTGGCGGAGTACACAACACGCGTTTAGGATTATTCGCAATTTGTGCGGGAATACCTAGCATCAGCGTGGTTGAAATTAATGGCGCGCTTCCGCCTGGAATATATAAACCTACTGTTTGAATCGGACGCGATATTTTTTCACATAGAATGCCAGGCATTGTTTCAACCTGAATTTTTGGCAAAACTTGTGCTTGATGAAATTTATAAATATTTTTATAGGCTGTTGCAATGGCTTGTTTTGCTGTTGGAGAAATTTCATCATTCAAATCAGATGATGCGAGTGAAATTTTTTGCAAATTCACTTTATCAAATTTAAGTGTTAATTCACGCAGCGCCGCATCGCCAGATTGCCTGACTTGATTAATAATATCATATACTTGTTGACTAAAGCTCGAATCTTCATGAAGTTTTGGCCGCGTTAAACACGCTCGTTGTTCGCTTAATGAGAGTTCTTGCCAGCTCAAAGTTTTCATCACATCATCATCTTTTCAACAGGCATGACTAGAATAGAACTCGCGCCCGCTTCTTTTAATGCTTCTAAGGTTTCCCAAAAAACACTTTCACTGCATACGGCGTGTACGCCAACTTTAGTAGGGTCGCCTTCAAGTGTCATTAACGTAGGATGCTCAACACCAGGTAATAATGCAACAATTTGTGCCAGCTTATCTTTAGGCGCATGCAGCATAATATATTTACTTTCACTCGCTTGTAACACACCTTGAATCCGACGTACAAACATATTCGCAATTTTTTGTTTTTCAGGATCAAATTCACCCATTGCTTTAATGAGTAAGGCTTGACTGTGAAAAACGGTTTCGACTTCTTTTAAATGATTGGCCGCCAACGTAACACCGGTTGAAACCAGATCACAAATCGCATCAGCAATACCAAGACGCGGGGCAATTTCAATTGAGCCGGTTAATTCTATCGGTTTTGCATGAACATCGTATTGCAATAAAAAATTTTTCAATAAATGGGGATAAGTACTGGCAATACTTTTATTCGATAAATCTTGAATATTTTGATAGTCAAAATCATTTGGCACTGCAATCGATAAACGACAATAACCAAAATTAAGTTTTTGTACCATTTGCACCAATTCGGAATAATTTTTTGCTTGACGACTTAACGCGCTCTCTTGCAACACGTTCATGCCCACTATGCCAAAATCGCACACGTGCTCC
Organism: uncultured Gammaproteobacteria bacterium; assembly: GCA_964584425.1. Classification (GTDB taxonomy): domain Bacteria; phylum Pseudomonadota; class Gammaproteobacteria; order JABCZS01; family JABCZS01; genus JABCZS01. The sequence continues at coordinate 8,568 of CAZPAA010000038.1, forward strand.
ATAATCAGACTGGGAATATCATCATCGCGCACCAAAAGTACATCCATAGGAAAATTTTCGCTATGACAAAATAACTGGTCGTGATGACGTCGCACTTTAATGCCGCTTCTTTTTAATAGATCAAATGAATCTTCACTTAAACGTCCGGATTTTTGTAAAGCGAGACGAATACGATTGCTCATAGGAAAGGCCTTTTATATAAAATTCTAATTATAACAGTTACTTAGAGATAGGTCAACGTGTTGATTTTGCCAACTAATCAACTAAAATTGATAGACGCCATAATAATAACTAAAGCGGGAGGTCAGCTATGGACAACATTGAAACGAGAATTCGCGAATTAAATCATCAGCTTGATCTTCTCGAAACTAATCCAAAATTACGCAAATTCGAGCGCCACGACGAATATTATGCGCATAGCAGCGTCCATGGCGGCAATATGCTAAAAGAGCACGCTTTAATGGTATGCTCCCAAGTCGATGAAGATACACCGGAATATAAGACACTTGCACTGCCGCTTATTAAGCGTATTGAAGCATTTTTTGCTCATCCTAATATAGAGCTTGATTTCACCGATGAAGTGCGGATGCTGCGGGCAAGACGATTGATTGAGCAAGGTCGGTATGCACAAGCGGATAAAGTTTATACCAACATAATTTATGGACCTTTGTATGCCTCTGCATTTGAGCAACGGAATCGATATTTTTTAAATGCGGGGAAAAATCATTTGCATTTGATGAAAAAAATGACGCATCCTAAGCATATTAAACAACAATTATTATTTGCACTGGAAACTTTGCAGTATGTTCACGAGTATCCACACGGGGATGATATTACACTGTATCAAAAAGCACCCGCGATTTTTGCGCAAAATTATTATAATGAAGCGAAAGTACAAGTTTCTAAGATTTGTGCGAAAATATTACCTAATTATTTAGAAGGTTTATCGCAATCTGAAATTTTGTTGATCTATAAAGCGGTATTGCCTTATAAATATACTTTGAGTCATGAAGTGCCTGAGCTCAGTAGTTCCCAGCATTTTAATAATCGGGTTGAACGTTGGAGCGCAATGTCTTCTTGGCGTGCATTGATGATTGTGTTACAAAAACGTTTTATTAGCTTATCATTTGAGCAACATGAATTTCATCTACCTCAAACAGAAATTTTGAGTGATGCACATGCGTTGATGGATGAGCCAACTTCTTTGTTTGAGCAATTCTCACATATTGTTGGGAAGACGCATCTTGAGAAGAATTTTAGTGCGGCGTTGTTTGGGAATAAAATTGCGGTGCAGAATTTGAGGAAGTTTGTGCGGTAGTTCGCCCCCTTTCATAAAGGGGGAGAAATTCGCCCTACTTCTTTGGCATATACAAATCTGTGATCGTACCTTCAAATATTTCCGTTGCCAGCGCCACTGTTTCTGACAATGTGGGATGTGCGTGAATGGTTAGCGCGATATCTTCGGCATCACAACCCATTTCAATCGCAAGCCCTACTTCAGCAATTAAATCACCCGCATGTGGCCCCACAATTGCAGCGCCTAGTACCCTATGGGTATCATTATCAAAAATCATTTTGGTTAAGCCTTCATTGCGTCCCATACTGAGTGAGCGACCACTGGCAGCCCATGGGAATACGCCTTTGCCGTAATTAATTTTTTGGGCTTGCGCTTGTGCTTCAGTTAAACCTACCCAAGCAATTTCTGGATCGGTATAACATACGCTCGGAATACATTTTGCGTCGAAGAAATGTTGTTTACCGCTGATCACTTCGGCGGCGATGCGGCCTTCTGCAACAGCTTTATGCGCCAGCATCGGTTGACCGATAATATCGCCGATGGCAAAAATGTGTTCTACGTTTGTGCGTAATTGTTTATCAGCTGGAATGAATCCACGATCATCAACTTTAACACCCGCCTTCTCGGCCCCAATTTTTTTGCCATTGGGCGTGCGACCTACAGCCACTAAAACACGATCAAACCGGAGGGCTTCTTTAGGTGCAGCTTCACCTTCAAAAGTGACATAAATACCATCCGTTTTCGCTTCAACTTTTACAACTTTCGTACTTAAGAAAATATTCTCATAACGTTTTTTAACATGTTGAAAAAATGGCTTAATGATGTCTTTATCAAAACCGCCAATTAAACTATCGCCTAATTCAACGACACTAATTTTTGAGCCAAGTGCGTGATACACCGTCGCCATTTCCATGCCGATAATTCCACCGCCTATCACTAACATTTTCCCAGGAACATCTTTTAATTCTAATGCACCGGTGGAATCCATAATACGTGGATCTTCAGGCAAATTTGGCAATTTCACCGGTTCTGATCCTGCGGCAATAATCGCATGGGTGAAAGCAATTGTTTGGGTGTTAGCTTCAGATGTAACCGTTAATTCATGCGTGCCAGAAAATGCGCCAACACCTTGTATCACCGTCACATTACGCTGTTTCGCTAAAGTTTTTAAGCCCGCTGTTAAGCGATTCACTACGCTTTGCTTCCATTGCAGTATTTTACTGACATCTAAACTGCGTGAACCATAGTTCACACCATGCGCACTTAATTCATCCACTTCATCGATCACTTTTGCAACGTGTAATAATGCTTTAGACGGAATACATCCTACATTTAAGCAAACACCGCCCAGTGTGGGATCGCGTTCAACTAAAATCACTTTTTTGCCTAAATCAGCAGCGCGAAATGCTGCGGTATATCCACCAGGTCCACTGCCTAGTACAACTACATCTGCTTGTAAATCTGCCATTGCTTGTTCCTCTTTAATTTTAAATTTGATCCCCCTTTGAAAAAGGGGGTGCCCTTCTTAGGGCCGGGGATTTTGAGATCTAGATTACACTCCAAAGATTTTAAATCCCCCTACCCCCCTTTTCCAAAGGGGGATTTCTACAACAACATTTGGCGCATATCGCCTAACATTTCGCCTAAATATGTAATAAAATGTGCGCCCTGTGCGCCGTCGATCACTCGTTGATCATATGACAATGACAAGGGCAAAATTAAACGCGGCTCAAAACTGCCGTCTTTATAAACCGGTACATGGCGATATTTGGAAACCCCTAAAACCGC
>CAZPAA010000039.1:0-11356 GCA_964584425.1 uncultured Gammaproteobacteria bacterium
TGGTGGAATCATCATCATCCCCGGGTTGATTTATTTATTCGAAAGTAATGTCCTTGTGCCAAACGCTGTGTTGATGCAAGTGGCGCTGGGTAGTTCCTTGGCCAGTGTTATTTTTACCAGTGCAATCACGATGTTTATTCATTCAAAAAATAAAAATATTAATTGGCCCATCGCAAAGCAATTGATTCCTGGATTGTTAATCGGTGCGATTTTGGGATCTTATCTTGCAAGTCGTCTTAATACACAGGTTTTAATGTATTTTTTCGCTGCTTTTTTAGCGATGATATCGATAAGATTTATTCTCAATGCCCGCAGCGAAGTGACTTATCCCTTTCCAGCAACGCCGGTGATGTGGACGGCGGGCATAGTGATGGGGAGTATGACGTCGATGTTAGGTTTAGGCGGCGGTGTATTGATTATTCCATTTTTAAGCTATTTACCTTTAAGTATGCGCGAAGTTTCTGCGCTGTCTATCGTTTGCATTTTCCCAGTGGTGTTATTAGCAACCATCGGTTATATTATTTTTGGTTGGCACGCAGAGGATTTACCAAAATTCAGCACCGGATATGTATATTGGCCCGCCGTGTTGCCGATTATCATTGCAAGTAGTCTTTTTGCACCGCTCGGTATTGCAGCGGCAAAACGTTTATCAACGCAAAAAATAAAAAAAATCTTTGGCGTGATATTATTAGGAATAAGTATCAGTTTATTTATATTGGAATAACGTTATGCTCCATTTCCCTCAAATTGATCCCGTGGCGATTTCCTTAGGGCCATTAAAAGTCCATTGGTACGGCCTTATGTATTTATTCGCATTTTTATTGGTATGGTTCATCGCACTTAAACGTGCAGAAAAAACCGATACGTGGAATAAAGCGCAAGTGACCGATTTAGTTTTTTACGGCGCATTCGGGGTTATTTTGGGTGGGCGCATCGGTTATATTTTATTTTACGATTTTAATAATTTTATTTATGACCCCCTGATTTTATTGCAAATCTGGCAAGGCGGCATGTCGTTTCATGGTGGATTATTGGGGGTGTTAGTCGCGATGCTGTTATTTGCGAGAAAATATCATAAAACATTTTTTCAGGTCACCGATTTTATTTCGCCACTGGTGCCCATCGGTTTAGGATTAGGTCGAGTCGGGAATTTTATTAATGGTGAATTGTGGGGGCGCGTCAGCGATATGCCCTGGGCGATGGTGTTTTCACAAGCAGGCCCATTAGCGCGTCACCCTTCCCAGTTATATCAAGCTTTTTTTGAAGGCCTCGTGTTATTTATTATTTTATGGATCTATTCCAGCAAACCTCGCCCATTGATGGCCGTCTCGGGTCTATTTGCGGTATGTTATGCGGTATTTCGGTTATTCACTGAAATGTTCCGTGAGCCCGATACCCATTTAGGATTTTTATGGTTCCATATGACCATGGGGCAGTGGTTATCGATACCTTTATTGATTGTCGGTATATTATTAATGTATTTTGCATACCATCCCAAACTGAGGAAAATATAATGCAAGTGTATTTAGATTTATTAAAACATGTGCGATTAAAGGGTGTTGAAAAAACAGATCGCACGGGCACGGGCACATTAAGCGTATTTGGTTATCAAATGCGTTTTGATTTAAATCAAGGCTTCCCTTTACTGACGACAAAAAAATTACATTTGAAATCGATTATTCATGAATTACTCTGGTTTTTACAGGGGAATACGAATATTAAATACCTCAAAGACAATGGCGTAAAAATTTGGGATGAATGGGCGGATGAAGCAGGCGAATTAGGTCCTGTGTATGGACATCAATGGCGTTCTTGGCCAGCTGCAGATGGACACACGATTGATCAAATTTCAGAAGTCATCAAAGAAATTCAGCAAAATCCTGATTCAAGACGCTTGATTGTGTCTGCCTGGAATGTGGGCGAGCTGGAAAAAATGGCACTCCCTCCGTGTCATTGTTTTTTTCAATTTTATGTAGCAGATAAAAAATTATCTTGTCAGTTATACCAACGCAGCGCCGATATATTTTTAGGCGTGCCATTTAATATTGCTTCTTATGCGTTACTCACCATGATGGTTGCGCAGGTTACGGGTTTAGGTTTAGGTGATTTTGTGCACACGCTGGGCGATGCACATTTATATTCTAATCATTTGGCGCAAGCTGATGAACAATTAGCGCGCAAACCTTTATCTTCACCTATAATGCGCATTAATCCGGAAGTTAAATCCATTTTTGATTTTAAATTTGAAGATTTTATGTTAGAAAATTACGAAGCACATCCACACATTAAAGCACCTGTTGCAGTTTAAGGAATAACGATGATTTCACTGATAGCAGCCATGGCAAATGATCAAGCAATAGGTAAAAACAATCGCATGCCTTGGCATTTACCGGCAGATTTGAAATATTTTAAAAAAATTACGTTAAATAAGCCGATCATTATGGGTAGACGCACGTATGAATCTATCGGCAAAGCGCTAATTGATCGCAAAAATATTATTGTCACGCAACAAGAAGAATATGTTGCGCCAGGTTGCATTGTTGTGCACAGTTTAAGTGATGCCGTTAAAGCTGCAGGCAATGCGGATGAAATCATGATCATCGGCGGCGGGCAGCTGTATCAAGAAGCATTGCCAATGGCGATGCGCATGTATTTAACCTTAATCGATGTAGACGTCCACGGCGATACGTTCTTCCCAAAATGGAATGAAAACGAATGGCAAGAAATTTCTCGTGAAATATTCCATAAAGATGCCTTAAATACCTATGATTATACCTTTGTGGTACTAGAGCGGATTTAATTATGCCTTAGTGTTTTTTATACCGCGTTGCTGGCCCTTTCCCTATTCTTTCAATCAGACCTGTTTCAACTAATTGTTGTAATATTCTACTCGCTGTTTGTCTAGAGACATGGCAATATTGAATGACATCTTGTACACCAATTTTTGATACGCTATCAAATAATCGAATAATTTTATCTGAATGGCTTTCAGTTACGGGCGTGTAAGTTTTTTGAGGCATAGGTCTTTGTAAAATACATTTTACAAATTCAGAACCATTAATGACTTGCGGGGATGGTAATCCGTAATCACGATAACTTGAAAATAAAGTTAAAAATCCAGAGCCTAATTTTTCTACTAATCCTGCTTCACGAAATATACGTGCGATGACACGATTGCGAATATAAGTGATGCCTAGTTCTAATTGATCCGTTTGTAATGGACCTGGAAATGCGCCTGGGCTAAAAATTTCAATGCGATCATCATAAATAGCTATTTTACAAGGGCCGTGTATTTGATAATTTCTATGAATTAATGCATTAATAACTGTCTCGCGTAAGGCTACTTCTGGAATTTCTAGCATCTCTTCACGACGTGTTTTTTTAATAATAAATTTTTTGTTTAATCTGCTTTCGATAAAAGCGATGGCATCATTTAATTGTTGGAATAAAGTTCCAGTACAGTCTCGGGTTGCTAATACATTACGACCCATTATGCCTTTAAAATGAGTACAAATAATGAATGATTCACTCAAAAAGTGTTGTGGATCATTTCCAAATAACAGGATGCCAGCGACGGAAGGATAGAGTTGTGTATGCTCTTCGACCAACAATTTATAATGTAGTAATATATCTTTTTGCTGTGTGGGCGTTATATTGGGTGCACGTTTTTCAAAAAAATGTGCAATAGCCTCGTTATTCAATGCATTTATTTTTGCTTGATAAACGGGTAGTTCATCTAATGAATGATTTTTGGCTTGCCATTGCAATTCACTAATCAGTTCAGGGGAGGCTTTTTGTGTATGTGCGCCTACGCGAATATAAGTGCCAACCGCCATGCCCTCTTTGGTGAAAAAATAGGGTTTATTCATACCCATAGACACTTCAACCACTAATAATAACCTATCTTGGATGCGCTGCGCGTATACGGCGGGTAATATAGGCGGAGTGCAGCTCTGATAAATCGCTTGTTGTAAGCTGAACATTGACTCATTGACTTCAGCTTCAGACAATCCAATGATTTGACCATCATCATTCACCCCAATAACCACTTTCCCTCCTAAGTTATTGCAAAACCCCAGTATTGTTTTTATAATTTGTTGATATTTAGGTGTTTTTTCTTTAAATTCCAAGGATACAGATTCAAATCCAGGATATTGCATAATTGCCTCATTGACTCAAGTGTGACTCAAGTATACAGATAATGAGTCAATTGGTCAATTATTTTAAAAATAATTAAATAATTGACCCAATGATTAACCAAAGAGATGTTTAATGGTTTGCCCCTCTTTTTTTAACGAAGACGCGTGCACGCTTGCCAAAGCGTTATTAGGGAAAATTATTCGCCGCAAAGTTGAAGGTGTATGGTTATCTATGCGCATTATAGAAACTGAAGCCTACTATTTACACGACAAAGCCTCACACGCTTCTCTTATTACAACAAAGCGCCTTGGGATCCCACGCGGGCGAGATGAGCATCTTCCCTATCGATTTGTTGATGCAGAGTTTTCAAAATATTGCACAAAGCCATTTAAAATCCAGCTTTAAAATGCAATCGTCTATTGGGGGTTGGGAGGCATTTTGTCCTCACCGCTTCCGCAAAATCGGCCAAAATGCCTCCCAACACCCCCAATAGACGATGCTTTTATCCGGATATCCCCTCATCCGCCCTGCGGGCACCTTCTCCCTGGGGGAGAAGGATCTCTATAGTTAACCACGAGGAATAACGACTGAGATCCTTATAGTTAACCACCAGGAATAACGACTGAGATCCTTCTCCCTCAGGGAGAAGGTGCCCGCAGGGCGGATGAGGGGATCAAAATAAATTGCAAAACCTGATAGAGCTTTGCCTCATTTACAACTTGGACATAGCAACAAAACCTGTGCTAGAGTCCGATAAGATATTTCAAAAAAAAGGTTACCTCATGAGCAAAACTCTACGCTTTTTTAATTCTATTTCCTGGGAAAAAGTACTGTTATGGGGACTCTTTCTAGCAAGTCTTTGGATATTGCGTAATTTTTTAGCCGTCATATTCGTCACCTTCGTATTAAGTTACGTGACGTATCACATTATTCAATATATTTTGCGCCATTCACCTAAACATCTCAAAGATAAAATTTGGTATCGACGCCTCAATGTGGTTGGCATATTTGTAGTGCTGATTTTATTGCTTTACGCGGCGAGTTTGCTGATTTTTCCTGCGCTACTACGCCAAGGGGATGAGCTGGTCACCACGATTAAAGACGTCGATGTCAAACAAAAAATAAATGAAATAGCGATTAATTATTTTGGTGAAAAAGAATTGATCGATTATAAACACGCCGGCTTGGAATATCAGCATGCTTTAGAAGTCTTTGCGCATGAACAACCCAATGGAATTTCATCAGACGGCTATATTCAACATCCCACTAAAGATGCGTTTGATGCCATGTTGATCCAAAACCTCGGTATGAAAAAATGGCGGGATATTATCTCATCGCCGCAGTATATAAAAGCATTAGAGAATATCCAAACATTTTTGACCGCACATCTGGGGGATATTACTTTGATGACAGCGGCCGCAATAAAAAACACCGCATCGTTTTTTATTCAATTTTTTATTTCGGTGATTTTTAGTTTTATTATTGTGTTTGATATTCCACGACTTTATTCGCAAGTGCAATCCTTGCGTAACACGCGATTACGTGAATTTTACGATACCATTACGCCGGGATTAAGCACATTTAGTGATGTGATGGGTAGAGCATTTGCGGCGCAAGCGATGATTGCGGTGTGTAATACGGTGTTAACTTATTGTGGCATGTTGTATTTGAATATTCCGTTGGCGGAACTCATGTCATTATTTGTGTTCTTTTGTAGTTTTATTCCGGTGTTGGGTGTGTTTATTTCGAGTATTCCGATTTCATTGGTGGCATTGCAGACGCATGGATTTATTTTAATGCTAGAGGGCATTGCGTTGATTACGATTATCCACATTTTTGAGGCTTATGTGTTGAACCCACGTATAATGGGGAATTTTTTGAAAGTGCATCCACTGCTCGTTTTAAGTATTTTGTTTATTAGTGAACATTTTTTTGGGATTTGGGGGTTGTTATTGGGCGTGCCGGTGAGTGTGTATGTGTTTCGGTATGCGATTTTGGATATGCCATTTCCTAGGCGTTAATGAGTAAAAATGAGATCGTCTATTGAGCGATTGGGGGGGCATTTTTTCCTCAGGGCTGGCGCAATTCGTCAAAAATGCCCCCCAATCACTCAAAAGACGATGCTTTATTTTTATAATTTTTCGTAGGCTGAATCATGATCGGTGTGTAGCGTGAGCAGCCTAAGAAAATTTCCTTCTCTTAATGCCGTTGCGCGATATTTTTGTGAAAATCTAAATGAGTAGATGCGTTCCCCCATTGTGTTTCTTTTAGATTAAATAGATTCCCATTTTAAGCCGTGATCAGCATATAATACGGTCCAGGTCATTTGGCTTATTTTATGTAAGACCTTAATTATCATTGTTAATTCATTTTTTTCTAATGCAAAGAGATCTTTTTGAAAAATGGGATTATTCAAGTCAATCTCTATGAGTTTTGGTTTCATCTACAATGCCTTTTGTTAATTCTCCAAAATTATCTATGGGTTTATTTTTCTCTGACCAGGTTAAAGCGCTATTGAGTTTTTCTAGGTGATCTGCTTTGTGTAGCCAGCGTTCTGTATCAGGGATAAATTCTCCAGTTTTTATGATCCAGGTGCCCTCGTCTATTTGATCCATCAGTATCATTTTTCCAGCGAATGCTTTGCCTAGAGAAATTTGACCATTGGGGCCAATCAATTTTACTTGTGGGTGCATTACTATATTCCTATTTTAATAATTTAGGAAATAATTATAATCCTAATATAAGAATTTAACAATATGTTTCTAGGGAATACTTAAAGGATTTTTTGTAACCACTTGTTATATATCAAATAATTTATCCACCTTTGCGGCGCAAATAAAATCATTTTCGGATAAGGCGTTGATGGCGTGAGTGGTAAAGCCGACCACTACGCGATTGTAGCTCACGATCATATCGGGATGATGACCTTCCTTGAAAGCGAGCCACGCCACTGTATTAGTAAATGCCATCGCTTGACCATAATTTTTAAAATTAAAAACTCGCTTGATTTCGGTTTGATCAAGGTTTAATTCCCATCCATCGAGGCTTGATAAATATTTTTGGATGCTTGCTGTATCTAATACTGGTGTATCGCCTGAGCAGGCTGTGCATTTTTTTGTGATGAGTTCATTCATATTATTCGGCCTCTTTTAGATCTTGCATGAGCGCATATAAAAAGCGACTGGCTTCGCCACCGGTAACTGCGCGGTGATCGAATGTGAGTGAGATTGGAATGAGGCGGTGTGCTTTGATTTCACCTTGATGAACAACAGGAGCTTCTTTAATTTTGCCAACGCCAATGATTGCGACTTGTGGTGGTACGACGACTGGTGTTGCGAATTGTCCAGCGAATACGCCAAAGTTTGAAAGCGTGATGGTTGCGCCGTGTAATTTATCTGTTGGAATGGTGCGGTTTTTTACTTGGGTTTTATAGGTGTTAATAATATTGCGTAAATCAGGGTTGTTTTGCGCTTTTTCTATCACGGGTACGAATAAGCCTTCATCACTATCAATCGCAAGTCCTAAATTTACATCCGCAAATAATTTTCTGCCCATGGCTTTGGTGTCATACCAGGCATTTAAGCTTGGCTCAATTTTGCAGGCGTGGCACACTGCGCGGATAATGCGTAGTGTAATATCGACTTCACCATTCCATGCGTGAATGTCTGCTTCGTCTACAATCGTTGCGGGCACGACTTCTGCGTGTGATTTGACCATGGCTTGCATCATGCTGCGACGCACGCCTTTGAGTGGTTCTAAATCACTTAAACTGGGGGCAGTTGTTTGTGCTGATGCGTTTTTTACATCTAGTGCCGTAATGGTATTGCCTGGACCGGTGCCTTTGATGTGTTCTAGATCTACATTTAATTGTTTTGCGAGTTGTTTGACTGCGGGGGTGGCTTTAATGTTGCTGGTGCTGCTTCTTTCCATGATTTGTGCGGTTTCAGCGACTACGGCGTTGCTGCGTTCGATGTGACCGACGACGGTGCCGGTGTCTTGTTTTTTTGCATGGGTGCTGGTGACAACGCTAAATGAAATTAATGGTGCGCCGGTGTTGATGATGTCGTCGATGTTGCCGTGGAGTTCGCCTATGGTGCCGGCCCAGGGGGAGGGGACTTCTACTACGGCTTTGGCCGTTTCCATGGAGACTAGAGGTTGATCGATTTCTACGGTGTCGCCGACTTTGATGTGCCATTCGCGGATTTGGGCGTCGGGTAGGCCTTCGCCTAGATCGGGTAGTTTGAATGTTTGCATGTGTTTGTTCCCTTGTAAAAGGCATTACGCAAAATGTTCTGTAATCCCCCCTTTGAAAAAGTGGGGCAGGGGGGATTTAAAGATCTTTGTGTATAATCAAACATCTTAAAATCCCCCGCCCTACGGGCACCCCCTTTTTCAAAGGGGGATTACATCGATTAATTTAAAAGGAGGATTTTATCAGTTTGTGTTTGTTATTGCCACTCGCTGGGGAATTTGATTTCGGTGCCGTTTATTTCTATGCCGAAGGCTGAGTTGGAGTAGGGAGTTGGCATAATCACCATCGGGTGTTTTACGTAGATGTCGATGATGTCGTTTTTAATTTTTACCTTGAATGGCATGGGGACGTTGTTTAGGGTTTTTTGGGTGCCATCGCAGATTAGGCCTTCGTATTCTACTTTGGCGTTAGCATCGCAGGTTACGGTGAGGGTGTATTTATTATTGTCGATTTTGGGTGTGGGGAGTGTGGTTTGTCCGAGTCTGCCTAGGGTTACTTCTGTGGGTGTCGTGACTTTATTATTGATGAACATCGTGCCATCTTGTCCTAGTTGATCATCATAAGCAAAGGCATACATGTGTTCATCAAATGAGTGTAGGGCCCTTCCGTAGAGATCATACCAAGGACCGGTATTTTCTTGTTTTAAAATGGGATTGTTTTGATAGTAGAGGCCTTGGTTTTTTTGGGTTAGAAAATAAGCCTTGCTTAAAGGTTCATCTGAATCTTGGGGTAATAAGCCTACGATAAATGCGGCGCTTAAATCACGCACGATGATATTTTTTTCTGGCATCCCTTCTTCAGGTGCGAATGTACCGCCGCCTGCTTGAAAAAATGGCTTGGAATCAGCGGGTTTTTCAATGGTGATGGTTTTTGTATTGCCATTTTCAAATTGATGCGTAAATACAAAATCATCTTGGTTATTTACTTGTCCCGTAAAAATATAATTAGAAATACCTAATTCGCTGATATCAATTTTCAGCGTATTATTTTTATAATAATCCCAAACAAAATCGATATAATTGAAACCATAAGTGGCTTCATTGTCTAGATAATGTGGATCAAAGCCACTCGCTGCTTCCATGGATTTATTCGGTGAAACAACACGCAGCGGTGTATTTTCAAAATTAAGAAAGAGTTTTTGCCAAATAGGTTCTGTTGTGTGGCTTGTAATAACATCACGTAGTGTGGTGAAAATTTCATTCCTGTCATGTTCATATAAACCTACAGAAATAATACCGCTCGCCTCATGTTCATTGTAAATGCGCAGCGGTAGCGCGAAAAAATCTACAGCGGTCGGATTAATCACTAAATGGCTGCCATCATTGGTAAATTCTACTTTATCAAATAACGTGTAATAGTTGGGATCACGCGGGTTCTGTTCATTCGGATCAACAATTTTGACATCACCTAAGTCATTGGTGACGATAGGGAACATCATCGGCTGCCCAAGAGAAATATAAATACGCCCGGAAGCCACTTGCGGTAATTGTAAATTGATAGATTCATTGTCTTTTAGCGAGTAGGTGTAATGTTTAAACTCATCTTCTTCAATATGCTGCACTAAATCGCAAGTAGCTGTGTCATTTTCAAATCGAATAAAACAATCACCGCCATTTTCGCCTGGAATAAATGCTTTGGTAATAAAATAAACCGAATCATTGCCACTGTTATTGATTAATGTGATCGGCATACCCGTGGTTTGTGCAATCGCCCAGGTCGGTAGCGTGATGAGCATGAGGATTGAATAAAGACGCATAACGGCCTCTTAAAATGAGTGGTTTATGCATTCTAACTAATTTATCTGCAAAAAGCATCTTACTGATAATGCGTTTGACCTCATACCTGTCTTTTGAGACTAGCTGTTTGTATTTAAAAGAAATAATCTTATTTTAGGTGATGCCTTGCCCCAAATTTGTGTTTGACGATTTGTTGTTAGAGATGGTAGCTTGCTTGATTAAGTTTTAGTTTCGAATCAACTAGGAGGCCTCATATGAAAGATATTTGTAAAAGAAATGATGATATTCGATTTACAATTGAAATTAAGACCAGCAATCAATTTAAGGAAGCCAAAGAGGTAGCTAGGTTTGAAATTTTCACAAAGAAGGGATCAATAAAAGAAGCAGGAACAGAGAAAGAGATTGAATTTGAGATTGATGGTGAAGCAGATAATTTCAATAAAAACTTTCTATTTGGAACAAATCACGAAAAAAGTAATTGGATGAGCTGGGGATATGAAGTGGGTAAAAAAACAAGAGAAATCCCATTAACCTTAGACAACTTAGTGAGGGTGGAAAAATTTTTACAAGCCAATGAATTGTGTGGGGAATGCGCACCGCACATTGCAAAGAAAATCGAGGAGCATAGACAGAAGGATGCTGGTGCGGTTAATGATGCCTACGCGCGCTTTGATAAGGCAAAGATTGAGGTCGCAGCACGACGCACCATCACAGCTTCGTAGGGACGCAACATGTTGCGTCCAAGTGTTGGAGTGAATAACTGCTCTATAAATACCTACATGGTTGTCAAGGGGGAAAAATTAATCTATGGGGTCAAATTTGGCTCTGGGACGCAACATGTTGCGTCCCTACGAAGAGATCCCCCATGTATGCAACAACTTTTCCCCTCGCTCATTTTTTCTTAATTTATATGTGTTAGCATCAAAAAAGTATTGTAAATCACTTAAAAAAATAAGGCATACACCATGACTATCAAAACTTCAGTGACACAATGGGTTTGTACAATCGTACTGTTATGGCCTTTTTTCGCTTCCGCGCAGTTTTCAGACGAGGTGAAACCATCCCAATCGTGTACTACCGAACATTGCCCTTCAGGCGCTTATGTAATTGGGGCCGTCGAAGGAGAAACCCAAGGCGCGGAATTATTACGCATCAGCAAAGTACTAGAAGCGCAGGGTCAGGTGAAGCAGGCAACCGGTCATTGGACCAATAATCGTTATGCGATTTT